>JABDJW010000410.1 GCA_013002375.1 Acidimicrobiales bacterium
GCCGACACCACCGTGACCGGCGTGGGGCATGCGCCCATGACCTTGCGGAAGTGATCGGTCGAGATGTCGCTCATCGGTTCTCCAGTCGGTTCAGGGTGCGATGTGATCGGCCAACGTAGCTCAGCCGAGCGAGAGAACCAGACCTTCAGAGGCGGCCACGACGTGGTCGATGTTGCGCCCTGCGGCCAGACGGCGAGCATCGGCCAACATGGAATCGACGGCGTCATCGTCGTGGAACGGATCGTGGTGGAACAGCGCCAGCGTGCCGACGTTGCCCTGGTGGGCGACCTCGACCGCGTATTCGGCGGTGCAGTGCCCCCAGTGGGAGCGTTCCGCGAACTCACCGTCGGTGAATTGGGCGTCGTGGATCAAGACATCGACCCCGTCGACCAGTTCGAGTACGGCATCGTCGACCACCGTGGCGTCGTCGACCGGCTGTTGATGATCGGACACGTACGCGATCGAGTACTGCCCCCAGTCGACCCGGTAGCCATTGGTGGGGCCGACGTGCGGAATCTGGCGAGCCGTGATCTTGGCCGGACCGGCGGCGAAGCTGGTGTCGACGACATCGTGAAAGGCGATACTGCCGGCGAGCTCGCTGTAGTGGACCGGGAAGTACGGCGGGTTCACGAAGGTCGCGAAGCACTCCTCGAGCGTCAGACCGTTCTCGCCCACGCCGTAGACATCGAGATGTGTCGCCGTGTTGTGGATCGGGCCGAAGAAGGGCAGGCCTTGGATGTGATCCCAGTGCAGGTGCGTCACCAGCGCCGTGGCTCGAAGGAATTCGGAGCCGCCGAACTGCGTGCCCCACTGCCGGAGGCCGGTGCCGAGATCGAACACGATGGGGTCGCCGTCGTCGCCGCTCACCACGACACAGGATGTATTGCCGCCATAACGCTGCTTACCGGGGCACGGACAAGGGGTCGAACCGCGCACGCCGTAGAACGTGATGTCGACCAACGGATCCCCCCGTGTTTGGCGCCAGGTTTGTGGTGCCGGTCGGTTGGCGGGTCACCGACCGTGTTCGAATGTTCGCACGAAATGACCCTCCGGCGAAAGCTTTCGTGACCAATCTCACACGCCGTGCCAGACTCGGAGGCCGGTACGACCACACCCCGACCGCTGGAGGACTCGTGAGCTCGTCATTCGATCTGCCCGATGGGCTCGTCGCCGTCGTCAAGCGCGACTGCGCCACCTGCGAGCTGGTGGCGCCCCTCCTCGCGGAGCTGGCCGCCGCCGACGAACCCTTCGTCGCCTTCACCCAGGACGACCCGACCTTTCCGGCCGATGCCGATTGGGTGATCGACGACATCGAACTCGGCGTGTCGTGGCATCACGACATCGAGACCGTGCCGACCCTCATCAAGGTCACCGCGGGCGGAGAGACCGAACGGATCGTCGGGTGGGACAAGGCGCGCTGGCAGGACTTCCTCGGCGATCGATGGAAGACAATCGAGACCGTCGCCGCCGCCCTCCCCGAGTTCCGCCCGGGCTGTGGCTCGATCAGCGTCGACCCGGACAAGACCGCGGCGCTGGCGGTGAAATACGACAACGCGAGCCTGGCCAGCCGCCGGGTCGAGTTCGCGGCGGCCGAAGACGATATCGAGGCCATGTTCGATCGGGGCTGGTCCGATGGCCTACCGCTCGTGCCGCCGACCGAAGCTCGGGTGATGGCCATGCTCGAGGGCACCTCGCGCGCCGGCGCCGAGGTCGTCGCGATCGTGCCGCCCAACCTGGCCGAGGCGACCGTCGAGAAGGTCGCGATCAACGCGGTGATGGCGGGGTGCCGCCCCGAGTACCTGCCGGTCGTGATCGCCGGGCTCGAAGCGATCTGCACCGACGAGTTCAACATGCACGGCGTGTTGGCCACCACGATGTCGGTGGGACCGGTCTTCGTGGTGAACGGTCCGATTCGCCACGAGATCGGCATGAACAGCGGCATCAACGTTCTCGGCCATGGCAACCGCGCCAACTCGACGATCGGACGTGCGGTGCAATTGGTGGTCCGCAACGTCGGCGGTGGCGCGCCCGGTGGGGTCGATCGCTCAACTCAGGGCAATCCGGGCAAGCTGGGCCTCTGCTTCGCCGAGGACGAGGAGGGTTCATTCTGGACGAGCTACGCCGAGGAGCGCGGGTTCGATCCCTCGGTGTCCACCGTGACCGCCTACTGCGGCGAGGGCCCGCGGATCATCATCGACCAGCTGTCCCGAACCCCCGAATCGCTCACCCGCCTGCTCGCCAAGGCCATGCTGGCCACCAACTCCCCGCGAATGGCGATCGGCATGGACGCCATGTTCGTCATCTCCCCCGAACACATGGCCCGGTACCGCGACGCCGACTGGGACAAGGCCCGGTTCCGGGAGGTCCTCGACGAGGAGCTGATGATCGACGCCGATTCGATCCAACGGGGCCGGGAGGGCATGGCCGAGGGCTTCCCCGAGCTCCCCGAGGGCACCCGGGTCCCGAAGTTCAACCCGAAGACCGGCCTGCAGATCGTGCACGCCGGCGGGCCGGCCGGTCTGTTCTCATCGGTGATCGGTGGCTGGCTGACAGGCGAAGGCGGTAGTGTACCGGTGACCAAGGAGGTCCGGCCGTGACGACGATCCTCGACCCGAGCGACGAGACCACGGTGCCCCACCGTGAACGCCAGCCCCGACCCGAGTCGCTCGGCGGCCTCACCGTTGGCCTGCTCGACATCTCGAAACCGCGCGGCGACGTCTTCTTGAATCAGGTCGAGCAACGGCTGACCGCGCTCGGCGCGACCGTCAACCGCTACCGCAAACCGACCTTCGCCAAGCCGGCGCCCGTCGACCTGCGGCACGAGATCGCGACCGCGTGCGACGCGGTCATCGAAGCCCTCGCCGATTGAGGCAGCTGCACGACGTGCAGTGTGCACGACATCAGCGATCTCGAGCGACGTGGCCTTCCGGGTGTGTTCGTCGCCTCCGAACCCTTCCGTGATGCGGCCGAGACCCAAGCGACCGCGCTGGGATTCGACGCGGCCCGAGTGTTCGTCGAACACCCGATCCAGGACCGTACCGACGACGAGATGACGGCCATCGCCGACGCCGTGGTCGAACAACTCCTCAGCGCCCTCACCGGCCCGTAGCCAACCTTCAACCCCAACTTTACTCTGACCCCTTTTTCCCAAAAGGGGTCAGACCCCAAACCGCCAAACGGGGTCAGACCCCAAACGGGCAAAGGGAGTCTGACCCCGGCTAGTCGGTGAGGTGGTAGGTGTCGGCGGAGCGGGTTGCGATGCCGTCGGTGACGAGGGTCGCAGCCACCCGTTCGGCGCGGGCCGGATCGGCGGGCCAACCCATGACGACGGCCAGATCGGCAGTTCGCACCGAACCGAGCCGCAACGCATCGACCAGCCGACCCCGGCCCTGCCGGTCGCTGCCTTCGAACTTCGATTGGCCGCCGCTCACCCCAGCCGAGCCCACCGCAGGATCCGAGCCCTCGCCCTTCCAGGCGCACCCGGCAACCGCGGGACAGCGATCGCACGCCGGCGCTTTCTTCGTGCACAGCAACGCGCCGAAGTCGAGCAGTGCCTGATTCCAGGCCCAGCCCTCGCCCATCGGGACCAGCTCGTTCGCCGCGGCCTGCACCTCCCGGGCCGCAAACCGACGGCCGGCCCGTCGAGCCAGTACCCGACCGACATTGGTGTCGACCACGGCCACATCGTGTTCGAACGCGAACGCCAGAATTGCCCGCGCCGTGTACGGTCCGATGCCGGGCAGGTCGAGCAGTGCACCCAACTCGTCGGGCAATCGGCCATCGTGGTCAGCAGCGACCTGGCGCGCGCACCGGTGCAGGTTGACGGCCCGGCGGTTGTAACCCAATCCAGCCCACATCTTCACGACGTCGGCCTGCGGCGCAGCGGCACAATCAGCGAGGGTGGGAAACCGATCGAGGAACGCGTGGTACTTCGGCACCACCCGGCTCACCTGGGTCTGCTGCAGCATGAGCTCCGAGACCAGCACCGACCACGGGTCGCGAGTCCGCCGCCACGGAAGATTCCGCCCCTGCTCGGCCGACCAGCGCATGATGGCGGGCCCGAAGCCGCTCAATCCGGCAGGCTCCAGGTGTTGTCGGCCGGCCGGGCACCCCACCCATCGGCGCCCAGTGCGGTCACCGCGGACTGGGTGCGGCCCCGCGACGTCTGCAGGACCGAACGGAGGTCGGCACTGATCGGTGATCCATCGAGGGTGGCGCCGGCAGCCAGCGTCTCGTTGACCGGGATGATCGTGTAGTCGCTCCGGTCGACCCAGGTCGCCACGTACGTCGACTCCGCAACCAGGAATCCGCCGGCGGGTTGCTCCTCGATGCGAAGCATGGCGATCATGCCGTCCTGGGTGGAGGCGATACAGCAGTTGGCCGATTGGTTCGACAAGAAGTTGCCCAGGCCGTACACGACGACCTCGTCGCCGCGCCGATCGAACGGTTGCAC
>JABDJW010000445.1 GCA_013002375.1 Acidimicrobiales bacterium
GTCCTTGCCCTTGGCCGTGGCGCGATAGCCGACCCCCACGATCTCGAGCTTCTTCTGGAACCCTTCACTCACGCCGACGACCATGTTGGCGACCAACGAGCGGCCGAGACCGTGCATGGCCTTGTTCTCGGTCTCGTCGTCGGGGCGCACGACAGTTACCGTCTCGTCCTCGACGGACGCGGTGATCTTGCCGGGCAGCCTCATCGACAACTCGCCCTTGGATCCCTTCACGGTGACCTGTTGTCCGGAAACGGACACGTCGACACCGCTCGGAATCGGGATTGGTGAACTTCCGATACGTGACATGGGTACCTACCAGACGTAGGCGAGCACCTCGCCGCCGACACGGCGGCGACGAGCTTCGCGATCGGTCATGAGACCCCGGTTGGTGGACAGCACGGCAACGCCGAGACCGCCCAGAACCCGAGGAACCTCGGTGGACTTGCGATACACCCGAAGACCAGGCTTGGACACTCGGGTGAGGCCCGAGATGACGCGCTTGCGGTCGGGCGAGTACTTCATGTCGATCGACAGCACTCGGCCGGGCCCATTGGGGTTGTCGGCGACTGCATAGCCGGCGATGTAGCCCTCGCTCTGGAGCAGGTCGGCCAGTGTTTCCTTCAGTTTCGACGAGGGCATGGACACGTCATCGTGCATGGCCGTGTTGGCGTTGCGGATGCGTGTGAGCATGTCGGCGATGGGGTCTGTCATTGTCATGTGGTCAATCCTCCCCTACCAGCTGGCCTTCTTGAGTCCCGGAATCTCACCGGCGTGTGCCATCTCGCGAAGGCAGATGCGGCAGAGCCCGAACTTGCGGTACACGCTGCGCGGGCGTCCACAACGGCGGCAGCGGGTGTAGCCGCGCACCTTGAACTTCGGGGTCTTCTGCTGCTTGTTGACAAGCGCCTTTTTTGCCATTTACTGGCCAACCTTTCGGAACGGAAATCCAAATGCTTCGAGCAGCGCTTTGCCGTGCTCGTTGTTCTTGGCGGTGGTCACGATGGTGATGTCCATCCCGCGGACCGTGTCCACCTTGTCGTAATCGATCTCGGGGAAGATCAGCTGCTCGGTCACGCCGAACGTGTAGTTGCCGTGCCCGTCGAAGCTCTTCTCCGGCAGACCCCGGAAGTCGCGAATACGCGGGGTCGCCAACGAAATGATGCGATCGAGAAACTCGTACATCCGGTCGCCACGGATCGTGACGCGGGCACCCACGGTTTGTCCTTCACGGAGTTTGAAACTCGCCAGGCTCTTCTTGGCCTTGGTGACCGCAGCCTTCTGCCCGGTGATCGTGGCCAGATCGAGCAGCGCACCGTCGATCGCCTTGGAGTTCGCTGCGGCTTCGCCGACGCCCATGTTGACCGTGATCTTCTCGAGGCGCGGAACTTCCATGACGTTGTCGAGACCGAGCTCTTCCTGGAGGCGGGCCTGAACCTCTCCGAAATAGAACGCTTTGAGCGTGGGGACAACGGTTGCGGTGTCAGCCATCGAATTCTGCTCCAGTTCGTCTGCAGACGCGCACCTTGGTGCCGTCTTCGAGGATCTTGTAGCCGATACGAGTCGGTTTGCCGTCCTTCGGCGAGAGCGCGGCGACGTTGGAGACGTGCATCGGCATGTCCTTGTCGATGATCCCGCCCGGCGAGTTCTCACCCTGGGGACGTTGATGCTTCTTGGCGAAATTGACGCCCTCGACGATGACCTTGTTCTTCTCGGGGAAGGCGAACATGACGACACCCTCCTTGCCCCGATCCTTGCCGGCCATCACCTGGACCTTGTCACCCTTCTTGATCTTCATGCTCACAGCACCTCCGGTGCCAACGACACGATCCGCATGAACTTCGCATCGCGGAGCTCACGGCCGACCGGGCCGAAAATGCGGGTTCCGCGAGGCTGCGACTGATCATTGATCAGCACCGCGGCGTTCTCGTCGAAACGGATGTAGGAACCGTCGGGACGACGAATTTCCTTCTTGGTGCGGACGATGACGCACTTGACGACCTCGCCCTTCTTCACTGCTGCACCGGGGTTGGCGTCCTTGACCGTGGCCACGATCACGTCGCCGATCGTGGCGTACCGGCGGCGCGTACCGCCGAGCACTTTGATGCACAGCACCTCGCGTGCGCCGCTGTTGTCGGCGACCTTGAGGCGTGTCTCCTGCTGGATCATTAGCGGGCCCTCTCGATGACTTCGACGAGGCGCCAACGCTTCTTCTTCGACAACGGACGCGTCTCCTGGATGCGCACGCGGTCGCCGACGTTGGCGTCGTTCTCCTCGTCGTGGGCGAACAGCTTCGTGGCCCGCTGCACGGTCTTGGCGTAGCGACGGTGACGCACACGGTCGGTCGCCTCGACGACGACCGTCTTGTCCATCGAGGTCGAGATCACGACCCCTTCCCGGACCTTGCGCGGATTCTCTCTGCCTTCCACACCGCTCGGGTCCGCCAGGCCGGTGGCCGTGGTAGGGGCGGCTTGGGCTTCTGTCGCAGTCGCGGTTGCCCCCGCTTCCGCGGCCTCCGGCTGGGCTGAGGCGGAAGCCCCAGGTGTGGGGGCCTCCGGCTGGGCTGAGGCGTCAGCCTCAGGTGTGATCGCGTCGGGTGTGATTGCGTCGCTCATCAGGCGACCTCCTCGGATTCGAGCGCCTCGGCGGCGGCGATCTCCCGCTGGCGCAGCTCGGTCAGTACCCGAGCCTTGTCCTTGCGGGTCTGGCTCAGCCGGCGCACGTTCGTGAGCTGACCGGTCGCGTTCTGGAAACGCAGATTGAACAGATCCTCGGAGACCTCGTCGAGATGCTTCAACAGGTCGGCGTCGGACAGTTCGGTGAGCTTCTTCTTCTTCGCCATCAGAATCCCTCGTCCCGCTTCACGAACCGGGCCTTGATCGGCAGCTTCTGGATCGCACGGTCGATCGCCTCCCGGGCGACCTCCTCGTCGTAGAACGACAGCTCGAAGAGCACTCGTCCCGGTCGAACGACCGCAACCCAGCGCTCGGGGTTGCCCTTGCCCGAACCCATCCGGGTCTCGGCGGGCTTCTCGGTCACCGGCTTGTCCGGGAACACGTTGATCCAGACCTTGCCGCCCCGCTTGATGTGGCGGGTCATGGCGATACGGGCAGCCTCGATCTGGCGGGCGGTGATCCAGCCCGGTTCGATCGCCTGCAATCCGTAGTCGCCGAAGGTGACCTCGGTGCCGCCCTTGGCGTTGCCGCGCAGGCGACCGCGATGGTGCTTGCGGTGCGCAACCTTTCGTGGCATCAACATCTCGTACCTACCTCGTCTCTCAGTCCGCGTCGCCCGGCCGGAAATGCGGGGCCTCGTGCTGTTCGCGGGTCGAGGCCTCGATGGCCTCCTCCTCGGCGAGCAGCTTCTCGAACTCGGGATCGGCTTCGGGAACCAGCGGCGCCAACTCCTCCACCGGTGCCTCCTCGGTTTCCTCGGTGGCGGCCGGACGCTTGGGGGCAGCCGACGACGACACGACCTGGCGGGGCTTGGTCTGGCCCGAGGTCTCGCCGACGGCCATGGCAGCCTCGCGCTCGATCTTCGATGCCGCCTCGCTCACGTAGGGCAGACGCTCGCCGGTGTAGATCCACACCTTCACTCCGATGCGACCAGCAGCGGTGTGGGCCTCGCGGAATCCGTAGTCGATCTCGGCTCGCAGCGTGTGCAGCGGAACCTGACCCTCGCGGTACCACTCGCGACGAGCCATCTCCGACCCGCCGAGGCGTCCGCTCGTCTGCACCCGAATGCCGAGAGCCCCGGCCTTCTGGGCGTTCTGGACGGCGCGCTTCATCGCCCGGCGGAAGGCGACCCGGCCCTGGAGCTGGTCGGCAACACCTTGAGCGATCAGGGCAGCGTCGAGTTCAGGAGTCTTGATCTCCTGGATGTTCAGCTGAACCTTGTTGTTCCCGGTGATCTTGGCCAGACCCTGCCGGAGGCGATCGGCCTCGGCGCCCTTGCGGCCGATGACGATGCCCGGACGAGCCGTGTGGACATCGACCCGCAGGCTGTCACGACTCGACTTGCGCTCGATCTCGATGCGACTGATCGCGGCGTGGGGCAGATCCTTCATGATGAACTTGCGAATGTTGGAGTCCTCGATCACGAAGTCGGCGTACTCCTGGCGCGTCGCGAACCACCGCGACTTCCAGTCGGTCGTGATACCGAGTCGGAACCCGTACGGATTGATCTTCTGACCCATTACTCGTCCTTCTCTTCCGCATCGCTCGGTTCGGCGTCATCGGCGTCGTCGTCGGCTTTGGCCTTGGTGCCGGCCTCGGTGAAGCCGGCCGCCTCGGCCGCTTCGGCACTGGCGAACCACACCTCGGCGACGGTGTTCTCGTACCAGCGGCCGTCGGGTTGGTGGTACTTCATCGAATCGGCGTTCCCCTTGATCGGGAAGCCCTCGGGCATCGAATCATCCTCGAGAGGAGCGTGCGAATCCTCGTACTCCGAATCGCTCGAATCGCCCAGGTCGGCGGCCGTGGTGGAGGCGAGTGTCTCGTCTCTCTCGGCTGCGCTGGAGTCCGCGGTATCGACTTCGGTCTCGTCGACCACCTCGTCGGGCTCGTCGACCTTCTCGGGCTCGGCCTTGGTTTCGCCCCGGCTCTTGGCCACTCGGGCGGCACGATCGGCCTTGGCGTCGCGGCCACCGCCGGCGACACGGCGCTCGATCTTGGCCCGTCGCAGCTCGAGGGCGTCATCGTCGAGGCGCCCGACGATGACCGTGATGTGACAGGTGCGCTTGCGGATGCGGGTGGCGCGTCCACGCGCCCGGGGCCGCCACCGTTTCATGGTCGGGCCCTCGTCGGCATAGCAGGCCGAGACGAAGAGCTCGTCGGCGTCCTGGAGATCGTTGTTCTCGGCGTTGGCGACAGCCGAGTCGAGGCACTTGCCGATCACACGCGACACGGCCCGCTCGGACAGGTCGAGCACATCGGCGGCGTCGGCGACGTGCATTCCGCGGATCTCGTCGAGGATCTCACGGGCCTTGTAGGCCGACACGCGGACGTGCTTCACCTGGGCCCGGGTGCCGGGGCGTTCATTGGTCTTGGCGCCTGTCATCGACGGGCTCCCCGTTCTTGGCCGGCGTGGAACTTGAAGGTCCGGGTCGGGGCGAACTCACCGAGCTTGTGACCGACCATCGATTCGGTGACGTACACGGGGACGTGCTTGCGTCCGTCGTGCACGGCGATCGTGTGACCGATCATGTCGGGGATGATCGTCGAGCGTCGGGACCAGGTCTTGATGACCTGCTTGTCGTTCGATTCGTTCAGCGCATCGACCTTCTTGAGCAGATGCTCGTCGACGAATGCGCCCTTCTTCAGGCTGCGTGGCATGTCATCTACCTCCGCGAACCGCGCTTGCGGCGTCGACGAATGATCATCTGATCGGACTGCTTTCTCTTGGGCCGGGTGCGGGACTCGGGCTTGCCCCAGGGGGAGACCGGATGGCGCCCACCCGAGCTCTTTCCCTCGCCGCCACCATGGGGATGGTCGACCGGGTTCATGGCCACACCACGGGTCTGGGGGCGAACGCCCTTCCAGCGATTACGACCGGCCTTGCCGATCTTGATCAGCTCGTGCTCGGAATTGCCGACGACGCCAACGGTTGCCCGGCCGTCGATGGGCACACGCCGCATCTCGGTGCTGGGCAAACGCAGGATTGCATGAGGGCCGTCCTTGGCTACCAGTTGCACGCTCGAACCGGCCGAACGGGCCAGCTTGCCGCCACCGCCGGGTTGCAGCTCGACGTTGTGCACGGTCGTACCGACCGGGATGTAGCGAAGCGGAAGGGCATTGCCGGGTTTGATCTCGGAACCCTGACCGTTCTGCAGCGTCTCGCCCACCTGTACGCCCTCGGGCGCGAGCACGTAGGCCTTCTCGCCGTCGTGGTAGTGGAGCAACAGAATTCGACACGACCGGTTCGGGTCGTACTCGAGGGCAGCGACCTTGGCCGGCACGCCGTCCTTGCTCCGACGGAAGTCGATCTTGCGATATTGCTTCTTGTGGCCGCCGCCGCGATGACGCGACGTCTTGCGGCCGTAGTTGTTCCGGCCGCCCGTCGAGGACTTCTTCTCGATCAGGGAACGCTCGGGTGATGTCTTGGTGACCTCGGAGAAGTCCGATGTGGTCTGGAACCGTCGGCCCGGGCTGGTTGGCTTGCGTTTACGGAGCGTCATCGAATCACACCTCGAACAGGTCGATCTCGTCACCCTCGGCGAGCGTGACCATGGCTCGCTTGGTGTCGGCCCTCTTGCCGTACGTGAAGTTGCGGCGATTGCGCTTGCGCTTGCCCTTGCGGTTCAGCGTGTTCACCTTCAGCACCGTCACTTCGAACAGCGACTCGACGGCGTGCTTGATCTCGGGCTTCGACGCGTCGGGGCGGACGGTGAAGGTGTAGACGTTGTCCTCGAGGAGCCCGTAGCTCTTCTCGGACACGACCGGAGCGATCAGGACATCGCGGGGATCAGAAGCCATTGCTCTATTCCTCCTCGTCGCTGACTACGCGGGCGCCGGCCTTGGTGAAACCTGCAGCCTCGGCGGCCTCGACGGTGGCGAACCACACTTCGGCGACGGTGTTCTCGTACCAGCGGCCGTCGGGCTCGTGGTACTTCATCGAATCGGCGTTGCCCTTGATCGGGAAGCCCTCGGGCATCGAATCATCGTCGAGGGGAGCGTGCGAGCCTGTTTCTTCCGCACCGCTCGATTCGTCTGTTTCTTCCGCAGCGCTCGATTCCTCCGGGCCGGTGGGCGTGGTGGAGGCGGCTGTTTCTTCCGCAGCGCTCGATTCGTCTGTTTCTTCCGCAGCGCTCGATTCCTCCGGGCCGGTGGGCGTGGTGGAGGCGGGTTTCCCGTCTTCCACAGTCTTCTTCTCTTTCCCGTCTTCCACAGTCTTCTTCTTCGACTCCGTCGCCGAAGCTTTGCTCGTCGTATCAGCCGCGGTGGCGCTGGGGAGGGAGTCCTTGGTGAAGATCACATAGTCGCTCACCAGGACGTCGTAGGCGTTGAGCTCGTTGATCGGCAGGACGTGCACGTCGGAGAGATTGCGGAAGCTGAGGGCGACGTTGGTGTCCTCGGGACTCAACACGACGAGAGCCCGACCCTCGATCTCGAGACTCGACAGCACCTTGACGGCTTCGGCGGTCTTGGGGGCCGAGAAGTCGAAGCTGTCGACGACGATCACCTTGCCGTCGGCCGCGCGATCCGACAGCGCGGAGCGAAGCGCCAACTTGATCATCTTCTTCGGGGTTCGCTGGCTGTAGTCACGGGGCTTGGGACCATGGGCAACACCGCCGCCGCGCCACTGGGGGGACCGGATGGATCCCTGGCGGGCCCGACCGGTGCCCTTCTGGCGCCACGGCTTGGCGCCACCGCCCCGGCGCTCGGCCCGGGTCTTGGTGCTGTGGGTACCGGCACGCCGGGCCGCGAGCTGGGCGGTCACGACTTGGTGCATGACCGGAATGTTCGGCTCGATCCCGAAGATCGCGTCGTCGAGATCGGCTTTGCCGGCGCTCTTGCCGGCCGTGGTCACCACATCGACCTTTGCCATCACTTGCCTCCCTTGATGGCATCGCGCACGAGGACGGTGGCACCGCGAGGTCCGGGCACCGCACCCTTCACGAGCACGATGTTCTCCTCGGCGTTGGCTTCCACCACGAGGAGGTTCTGCGTAGTCGTCTTCTGGTTGCCGCTGCGGCCGGCCATCTTCTTGCCTTTGAAGATGCGGGCCGGCGTGGCGCACTGCCCGACCGAACCCGGCATGCGATGCACCCGGTGGGCACCGTGGCTCGCGCGTTGCCCCTTGAAGTTGTGACGCTTCATGACGCCGGTGAAGCCCTGGCCCTTGCTCACCGCGGTGACGTCGACGAGCTCGCCGTCCTCGAGGACGTCGGCGCCGATCTCCTGGCCGACCTCGAATTCGCTCACGTCATCGAGTCGGAGCTCGACGAGCTTCTTTCCGGGCTCGACTCCGGCCTTGTCGAAGGCGCCGAGTTGCGGCTTGATCAGCCGGCTCTCCTTCTGGCTGCCGAACGTGACCTGCACGGCCGAGTACCCGTCGATCTCTGGTCGCTTCACCTGCACGACGCGACACGGGGTGACCTTGAGGACGGTCACGGGGACGACCTTGTCGTCCTTCCAGACCTGCGTCATTCCCAGTTTTTCGCCCACGATGGCTTTGGTGGCCATGATTTCGTTCCTTGTCGAGGGGCGACCGGGCGGGCCCAGTCACGCGAACGCTCCGCTCGGGC
>JABDJW010000450.1 GCA_013002375.1 Acidimicrobiales bacterium
AGTCGAACGCGGTCTCCCGCAGGTGAGCCGCACCGTAGGACTGGTCGACATGGGCCAGGCCGGTACCTTCCAGCGCTTCACCCATACACCCCAACCAGTACGAGCCGAGCAGATTGGAATCGCCGTAGCCGTACGACTCGTCGCAGTTGCCCTGCACCAAAGAATAGTCGAGTCCGATCGACATGAAGACCGGTTCATCGAAGCGGTTGAGGTTGTACCCGACCCACGGCAGCACCAGCGCACCGCACACCACGCCGGCGGCCGCGAGCATCGAGAGTCGTTGGGTCCACGATCGGTCGCGTTTGACCACGAGCAGCAGCGGGATGATCACGAACGGCACATACATGGCCAGCTCGGCCCGGGCCAGGACCGCCAACCCCGTGGCGCCGCCGAGATAGGCCGCGTTCTTGAGATTGGGATCGTCGTAGGTGCGGTAGGCCGCGTGGGCCGACAGCGCAGCCAGCGGGATCGTGACCGCCTCGGACAAGACGAACCCGGGGTACGGGATGATCGACGGGTTGAAGGCGCCGATCAGGGCCGAGACGAGGCCGACGGCCGGGCCGGCCAAACGACGACCCAGCAGTCCGAACGCGGGCGCGGCCAGCGCGCCGAGCGGGGTGGTGACGAGCATGTGGCCGACCTCGGACCGCACGCCGAGCAGGGACCAGAACGTGAGATACAGCGTGTACAACGGAGGATGGTCGGCCGACTCTTGGCGGACGCCGACCAACTCGAAGGGCAAGGGCGCGATCAGGCCGTCGCCATCGGCGATGAGGTTGGCCTGCTTCGAGAACACCAGCCCGTCACCCCACGCCTGGGTCTCATAGATCGTGCCGTCGGCGAGTTGGTTCTGGGTGACGTCGGTGCGGAACTTCAAAACGTAGTAGATGCGAATGAGCACGGCCGCGACGGTGATGATGCCGATCAGTACCCACCAGCGGCGGTCGAGGCTGCGGGCTTCGGTTCGGGCCGCGTCTGCGTTCATGCCCGCTGGTTCCGCTTCCGGCTGTACTCCATGGTGGGGATCTCGACGTACCGGTAGGTCGGGATGGCCAGAAGAATCGAGATCACCACCGTCGTCGTGGTGATGATCGCGATGTCACCCCAGGGCGCGGTTGGATCCCAGTCGAGAAACTGCCCCTTGAACTCCTCTTGGGGACGGTGATTGAAGACCCGGAACATCGTCTCGAGCACCGCGAGGTGCCACAAATAGAAGCTGAACGAGATCGTGCCGAACCATTCGACCGGCCGCCACGTCAAGAACCGATACGGCGCGCTGAGCCTGGGGCGGCTGTAGTCGACCAGTATCGCCGGCGTGATCAGCATGGCGCCTATGACGAAGGTGCACGCCTGCCGCAACAGCTCGAGGTGCCACGAGCTGCGGCCGAGGCCCACGTCGAGGTCGAGGCCGTACGCCATGATGGCGTAGGGCACGATGGCCATGAGCCACCAGCCGCCCTGGAAGTAGCCCAGGGTATCGGCGAGTTCTCGGCCGATCGGTCGCCGATCGGCCCACGCCAGAATCACCGCGAGGGTCATACCAACGGCGAAGTAGTCGATCGTGCCCGGCAGCCAGAACACGGCTCGAAAGGCGTCCCCGTCGGTCAACGCGAACACGGCGGCGCGCCAGAGCGTGCTGAACGCGACCAAGCCGACCATGACGGCAAGCAATCGCGTGGCGCGTTTGCTGACCGGGTGGCCCCGCACGAGCGGGTACAAGGCCCGTCCGAAGAACGGCAACAGGAGGTAGAAACTGATCTCGACCGAGAGGCTCCAGGCCTGGGAGATGCCCTCGGCGAAGGTATCGGTGGGGTAGATCTGCAGCAGCAGCACGTGCAGCGGCATTTCGAGCAGGCTCGGCTTGGCGGTGATGTGGCGGGGCACGATCATCACGATCGCGAACACGGCCAGGTACGCGGGAAAGACCCGCCATATACGCCGGCGCCAGAACTTCTCGAGATCGGAGAAGGGGGAGACTTCGTCGGGGTCGAGCAGGGCTTCGGCGGGGGCGCGAAACAACAGGAACCCCGAGATCGCGAAGAAGACCGGGACACCCCAGTCGAGCCGGGCCAGCAGGCCCCCGGCGCGGGTATTGAAGGTTGCCCCGGTCCAGAACCCGAGATGCTGGATGAGTACGCCGATGGCGGCCAGGCCGCGGAGCCCTTCGAGAGCGGGAAACCGCCGCCGCGAGAGCGGTACGAACTCTGCGTCGGCGCGGGCCGGCCCGGGCGAGAGTTCGCCGGGGCTGGTCGAGGTCACGACTCTGCGGCCGTGCCTTCGGCCGCAGCTTCCTCGTGGTATTCCTCCTCGACGTTCACCGCCCAGATGTCGTGATCCGCACCGAGCAGGTTCTCGACCGTGAGCATGGCGGTGTACATCGAATGATCCTGGTTGTTGTACTTGTGCATGCCGTTTCGGCCGACCGGGTACACATTCGAGGCGTTGTCAGCGAGCCAGGCGCGAAGGAGTTCGACCCGGTCCTTGTAGCCGGCGTCGTACATCGGGTACGCCTTGGGCATACGAACGACGTAGCCCTCTTGCACATGGCTGGGCTCGAGCAGACCGAGTCTGGCCATTTCCGTGGTGCCCAGCTCGACCAGCGCCTCGTCGTCCATGGTCCACAACTTGTCGCCCTCGTTCACGAAATACTCCAAGCCCAAGCACGTCCGGCCGTCCTTGACGAGATACGGGGACCAGCTGCCGAAGTTCTGCACCCGGCCCAGCTCGACATCGGGCGAGTGCACGTAGATCCAGTTGTCGGGAAAGCCGTCGGCCTCGGGCACGACGAGCGCGACGGTCAGGAAGTCGCGGAACGTGAGCTTGTCGGCGGCTTCGACGACCTCGGCTGGTGGCAGCGGATCCATGGCCTTGAGCAGGAGCGGAATCGGCATCGAGGAGATCACGCTGCTGCAGGGCAACTCGATCGGGCCATCGGGACCCGATGCCACCACGGCGGTGGCGAGCCCATCGGTATGCACGATTCTCGTGACCGGTGAGTCGAAATGAACCCGCGAGCCCTTCGCTTCGACCTTGGCGTGGCAGGTCTCCCACATCATGCCGGGCCCGAACTTCGGGTACTGAAACTCCTCGATCAGGCTGGTGATGTCGGTCTGATTGCGCTTCGGCATCATCGAATTCAACACCGCTTTGAACAGCGACAGGTTCTTGATGCGCTGGGCGGCCCAGTCGGCCTGGATCTCATCGGCGGGCACGCCCCAGACCTTCTCGGTGTAGGTCTTGAAGAACGTGCGGTACAGGCGCCAGCCGAAACGCGACGCAGTCCAGCCTTCGAAGCTGGTGGTGTCGGCCGGCGGCCGAATGCGGGCGTAGACGTAGCTGCCCACGCAACGCACGGCTTCGACCGGGCCCAGGTTGCGCAGTGCATTCATGGCCCGCAACGGGTAGTCGTAGAACTTGCCGCCGTAGAAGATGCGGCTCATGCGGGGTCGCAACAGGAAGTCGTCGTCGTCCAAGATCTCGTGCCAGAGATCTTCCACGGCCTGCACTTTGGTGAAGAACCGATGCCCGCCGATGTCGAAGCGCCAGCCGTTGCGTTCGGCCGTGCGGCTGATACCGCCGACGACGGAGTCGGCTTCCAGAATCTCGCACTGCACGCCATGTTTGGCCAGCTGGTAGGCAGCGGTCAGGCCGGCGGGACCAGCTCCGATGATGACGGGCGCGTCGACCGCGCTGCCCTGTGATCCCAACTCCGGTGGCATGGCGAGGAGCCTACGTCGATCGGACCCGATCGCGGTGGAGCGCGGCCGGTTTCGGTCCGGGGCCGCCCGGGGTTCGGCCGGTGTGCGCTAGCTGGCCAGGACCGGGGCGTCGAACACCGGGTCGGCGAGCCCTGGGTCGTCGAGCCCCGGTGCGTCGACGGCGGACACGATGGCTGGGGCGGCGGTTGCGTCGGCGGTCATGCGACGGATCGTCTGAATCTCGGCGGTGCGGTAGCTGGCCACACGGACGCTCCAGGAGTCGATGACCTGGCGGCTCGAGCCTCGAATGAAGAAGGTGGTCATGGCGCCCTCTTGTTCGTAGCCGTCGACGCCATCGACGATTTCGGTGCGGTCGTTGGTCAAGGCGATCTGAAAGGTGCTCATGGGTCTACTGTGCACCGTGTTGCCTGTGGGGAGGAAGAGGACAACGGGGTGGATTTCCTGGGGAAATCTGTGGATAACCCGACACTTGTCCCCAGTGCACCCAGTGTCACACCAGAGTCACACTCGTGCGCTAGGTTCGGGCGATGGAGGATTTCACCTGTCCCCGCTGTGACCAATCGGTGTCGGCGGAGTTCTACGGCCCGTGTCCCACCTGCGTCGACGACCTGCGTGCCACCGTCGGCGGCCAGGCCCGCACCGTCGAGACCGCCGCCTACGAGCCCAAGATGAACGTGACCCCGAACGCCGTCGCGCTCAAGGACTGACACAGCCCCACGCGCCGTGGGAGACGCAGCCCCACGCGCCGTGGGATGTGCGGCCGAACGTCGGCGGCGAAAAAGCGGAAGGCCCCGAGTAGCCTCGCCGGCGAACCGGCTCCGCTTCTCGGGACCTCCATCAAGGTTCTGAATCTTCGTGCGTTGAGCGCAACGTCTGCACCCTCCGGCGCCACCGGCCCGAAGACCTGTGTCGCTAGCGGTCCGACCCATCCTCCGTAGTGGATGGTTTCTCGCCCGAGCTTGCCGCGTCGTTTCGTCTACGACTCTTGATCGGCCTTCAATGCGTTCCAACCCGGCGGCTGGATTGCTCCGTCGACCATTCGTGGACGCTTCCGCTCACCCCGACGCCGTGCCCTTCCCCGAACCCGGCGGTTCGCGGCTTGACCTGGCGACTCGATGAGACTCTGCTACGTCGGTTTGGCCGGATCTCCATGCATCCGTCAATGCACTTCGACTGCCCGGACTCCCCGTCGACAGCATGCGCCTTCGGTGTCACTCGCCTCGGCCCGAAAGCCTCGGCTCGAATTTTCAAATCCTGTCTCGGTTTGCGTTGCCTCGGCACCCGCTGCGTTCCCACTCGCCCTCGTGCGTTCTCGAAAGCCGGAGCCTTCTCGATCACCTTTGGATGGGTGGTTCTGCCTCGGTTGCGGTGGCGCCGCTCCCTTCGACACGATCACCATGCCCGCGTCCGTCCTCGCGCGTCAAGCCAAAACGCGAGATCCCCAGGGCCGTCCCCAGGAGAACCGCGAAATCCCCAAAGACGGTCGCGATCTCCACAGCTTTGTCCCCATCCGGGCTCCGTTTTTGCGCCCGCAAGACCGCTCTAGGAGGGGATCTGGCCTAGGACGGGATCGGGAACTGGCGGTAGGCCTGCGCGAACCCGGTCACCTTGGCGACGTATTCGAGGTCGTGGTTGTACGAGAAGTACGCCCGGGCCAGGATGTCCGGCGCCTGCAGGTCACCCGAGGTGCACAGGTAGCGCGCTGCGGTCGCGGCAGCGTCGTAGATGTTGTGCGGGTCGATGAGCTCGTCCTCGTCGCCATCGGTCCCGATGAAGCTCCAGGTGCCCGGGATGAACTGCATCGGCCCGACCGCTCGGTCGAACACGACATCCAGATCGATGACGCCACCGTCGGTGTCGGTGATCAGCGCGGTGCCGTTCGTTCCGTCGAGCGGGATGCCGATGATCTCGTCGAGGGTTCGGCCATCGGCTCCGACGCGTGTGCCGCCAAAGGTGCCGTGGCCGCTTTCGACCCGGCCGATACCGGCGAGCATCCACCACTCGATGTTACATCCGGGCCGTTCCGCCGAGGTCGAGCGGGCGGCCCGCACATAGGCATCCAGGACGACGATCGACATGTCCAGGCCGACGACGAGCGACGTCCAGCGAGCGTCGCTCAAAGCTTGACCCAATTCGGGCAGGCGCAGCGCGGCCTCATAGGCGAGCACCTGTTGGTTCTCTGCTTCGTTCGCGGCGTCGGCTTTGCGGCCGGCCAGATCGGCGAGTTCGTTCACCGTGGCTTGCTGGACCCGGCGGTTCGTGATCAAACGCTCGGCCAGCCGGTCGCGATCGGAAGCCAGCGAATCGGCCAGCTGGTCGGCGAACTCGGCCGGGCTGCTGGCCGAACGCAGTTCGCTCGGGTCGAGACTGACCTCGAGCTCGTCGTCGCCGCCGGCGTGCACGAAGGATCGGACGGCCAGTCCCCGGAGGGCCGTCTCGGCGTCGTCCAGATCGAGGGCGAGCTCTGCCTCCTCGCCCCGTAGTTCGATCAGACGCTTGCGTTCCAGCGCTTGGGCCAGGGTCAAACGGTCGATATCGAGCAGCGCATCCTCGCGCCGCTCGATCGCATAGGCCTCGGCCTCGATCATCTCGACCAGTTCGCGATACGCCTCGTCGTAGTCCAACACCGGACCGACCGAGGTATCGCCGCCGGGCAGGGGAGCCGGGGCCCGCACCTCGAGTTGTTCGAGTCCGGCCGACAGCTCTTCGTTGGGCGCCCACCGCTCGATGCGCGCTCGAAGGATCTCCTCGTCGAGCTCGAAGTCCTCGTCGGCAGGCACGCCGGTACCTGTCGGCTGGTCCACTTCGTCGTCCTGGCCGACCGCAGGCCCAGCCAGCGACGCGAGCGCGCCGAGTACGCACGCGACCGCGGTCAACTTGCGAGAGACACTGCGCCAGACCAGGGAGCGGACCGAAGCGCAGGGCGAGGTTTGGCCCATCGGTACCTATCGGCACATTTCGGCCCCACTGAAGCCCGGGATTTCAGCTCGGGCGGTGCTGCTACCAGAGGTCGTGTTGCTCGAGCACTTCCCTGAGCACGGACGGTCGGTCGGTCATGATGCCGTCGACCCCCAGCTCGATCAGGCGGGCCATCTCATCGGGATCGTCGATCGTCCAGACGTGTACCGCCAAGCCGCGCTTGTGGGCTGTTGCGATGAACCGTTCGTCCACGATGCGAATACCGCGGTCCTCGAGCGGTACTTGGGCGGCGCCGGCCTTGGGCACGGGTACCGGCGGTCCATAACTGGCCACCCGGAGCTGGGCGATGGCCCGGGGGCCGAGCGAGGTACAGAGCTTCGGTCCACCCAGCTGTCGCAGTCGGGACAGGCGTCGATCGGAGAACGCGCCGATGCAGCTGCGGGCGAACAGGTTCATGTGGCTGAGCGCCGACACGAGGTGGTCGATCGAGGAATCGTGCTTGCAGTCGATGTTGAAGCGGGCATCGGGGAACGCCTCGATCAGGTCCGAGAAGCGAGGAATCGGGTCGGTGCCGGCGATGCGGGCCTCGGAGACCTCGGCCCACGTCATCTCCCGGATGAGTCCGGTGTGATCGGTGACCCGATCGAGCGCTTCGTCGTGGAACGCGATCATGACGCCGTCTCGGGTCGTGTGTACGTCGGTCTCGAGGTACCGGAAACCCAGGTCGTAGGCGTGCTGGAAGGCCCGCATCGAGTTCTCGGGCCATTCTTCGGCGCCGCCACGATGGGCAACGGCCATGACTCCCTCGTGTTGCAGGAACGGCCACGGACTCATAGGACGATGGTAGACGGCCAGTGGGGTACACCGCTGGCGGGGTAGACGCCGCACCGGGGGCCGAACTGCTCATGTCGGGGCGCTACCTTGGGTGGGGTGAACCCGACCGAGGAGTTTGCGGCGTTGGTCAGCACGCCCGAGGGCTTCCCCCTCGACCGCGCCGCGTTGTTGGTCGCCAAACACGCGCGGCCCGATCTCGAGGTCGGCCGGGAGCTCGCCCGGATCGACGATCTCGCCGAGCAGGTGCGGCAGCCGACGCTGGACGGTCTCACCCGGCTCCTGTTCGACGAACTCGGTTTCCGGGGCGACCAGCGCAACTACTACGACCCGGCCAACAGCTATCTCGACGCCGTGCTCGACCGGCGCAGCGGTATCCCGATCACCCTGTCGATCATCACCCGCGAGGTCGGCCGTCGAATCGGCGTTCCGCTGGCCTACGTCGGCATGCCGGGCC
This sequence comes from Acidimicrobiales bacterium, assembly GCA_013002375.1. Taxonomy (GTDB): domain Bacteria; phylum Actinomycetota; class Acidimicrobiia; order Acidimicrobiales; family SHLQ01; genus JABDJW01. Next base: position 7,927 of record JABDJW010000450.1, read on the forward strand.
ATTTCCTGCTGCAGGACCGAGTCGATCGCAGCATCTACGTCGACCCGTTCCACCGCGGCGCCCGACTCTCGATCGACGCCTGTGAACAGATCTTCCGGACCCTGCATGGGTCCGACGCGGCGTTCGATCCATCGCTGGTCGCCGAGACTTCTTCGATCGCGACCCTGGCCCGGTTGCTCAACAACCTGAAGGCGCTGTTCTCTCGCGACCGCGATCTGTCGAGTTTGGCCTGGGTCCTGCACCTCCGCACGCTGGTGCCCGGCATCGGCGACTACGAACGGCAGGCCTTGAGCCAGGTCCTCGCCGGTCTGGGTCAATTCTCCGCGGCGGCCGACCAGCTCGACATTCTGGCGGCCAATAACCCCGAGGAACGCTCGACCCTCGAAGCGTCGGCCCATCGTCTCCGGGCCCGCCTGAACTAGAACCGCCACGACTACCGAGCGAAAGGAGCTCCTCGATGATCGATCGCACCATCAAACGTTCGCTGGGTCAGATGATGAAAGGGGTGCAGGTCGTTGCGGCCAGCCATGAGGGCGTGACCCGGGCCTACACGTCCCACTGGGTCTGTCAGGTCTCGTTCGAGGAGCCGATTGTGATGGCCTCGGTCTCACCGAAACACGACACCCACCCGCTGATGCTCGGTTCGGGTCGGTTCGCGGTGTCGTTGCTGGCCGGCGATCAGATCGTCGAAGGCCAGTACTTCTCGTATCCCGGTCGCAAGTTTCTCCGGGCGTTCGACGAATACCTGACCGACGAGGCGGGCTGGCCGGTCGTACCGAACTCCATCGCCTGGCTGGGCTGCGAGATCGACCACGTGATCAGCGGAACCTACGACCACGACTTGGTCTTCGCCCGGGTGGTCGAGGTGGGCGAGGGGCGATTGAAGGCACCACCGTTGCTCTACTCGTCCCGTCTGGGCTGGCGCATCTCGGGCGATCCCGCTCGGGAGAAGGGCGTGTCGGTGCGCGACCACCTGCTGGCCGAACTCGAGGTTCGAAACGAGACATAAATCCTGGCGAGTGTCCCGGGGTGACGCGACGGTCGGTTCTAGACTCAACCTGTGAACCGCCGTACGAAAATCATTGCCACGATCGGGCCGGCCTCCGAAGACGAAGCCACGCTGAGGGGCCTGATGGAGGCGGGGATGGACGTTGCTCGCCTCGGCCTGGCCCACGGAGCGATCGAAGAACACCTCGAGCGCTACTACCGCATCCGCAAGGTGGCGGCCGAACTCGGCCGGCCGTGCGGCATTCTGGCCGACCTGCCCGGTCCCAAGGTCCGAGCCGCCAACTTCGGTGAAGAAGCGGTCATGGTCCAGCCCGGCTCGCAGATCCGCCTCACCGTCGGACGCGACCACAGCACTCCCGAGGTCATCGAGGTCGACTACGAGGGCATGATCGCCGACGTCCAGATCGGCGATCGTCTGAATCTCGGCGACGGCCGGCTGATCGTCGACGTCACCGACAAGACGGCCACCGACCTCGTCGCCACCGTTGCCCACGGCGGATTGATGAGCGGCCGGCCCGGCGTCCACGTGCCAGCCGACCGGCTCACCATGGCGACACCGACCGAGGAGGACTTCCGGGGCCTCGACGCCTTCGTCGACGCGGGAGTCGACATGGTGGCGGTCAGCTTCGTGCGGTCGGCTCACGACATCCGCCGGGTGGGTACCGAACCGTTCCCTCGCGGGCCACTGGTCGTCGCCAAGATCGAGACCCGGGCCGCGGTGGAAAACCTGTCGGGCATCATCGAGGCCTCCGGAGCGGTCATGGTCGCCCGCGGCGACCTGGGCAACGAGTGCAGCATCGAAGATCTCCCGCACCTGCAGAAGCAGATCATTCGAGAGTGCATTGCCTTGGGTCGGCCGACGATCACGGCCACCCAGATGCTCGAATCGATGATCACCAACCCCGCGCCAACCCGGGCCGAGGCCAGCGACGTCGCCAACGCGGTGTGGGAC
>JABDJW010000003.1 GCA_013002375.1 Acidimicrobiales bacterium
GAAGTATTCGGGGCGGAACCCAGGGGGCGAGATGACGCCGGAAGATCTTGGATTCAACAGCAAGCGGCTCGACTTGGTCGGGGCGGTCGGGCGCCGGCTGGTCGACGACGGACGCCTGCCCGGCGCGCTCGTGCAGGTGGCCCGGCGGGGCGAGGTCGTCTACAGCGACCGCTACGGCCTGGCCGACCGCGAGCGTGACCAGCCGGTCTCCCAGGACACGATCTTTCGCATCTACTCGATGACCAAGCCGATTACCGCGGTGGCGGTGATGCAGCTCTACGAGAAGGGGCTGGTGCTGCTCGAAGACCCGATCGAGATGTACATCCCGGCCTTCGCCGACATGCAGGTATGGGATGGCGGCACCCGCGAACGACCGGTACTGCGGCCGGCCACGCGCTCGATCACCGTCCACGATCTTCTGCGTCACACCAGCGGCCTGACCTACGGGTTCCGCCAGCAACACGCGCTCGATGCCATCTATCGCCGGGTCGGTCTGGGCAACCTGAACCAGCCGGATCTCACCCTCGCCGACATGTGCGAACAACTCGGCAAGCTGCCGCTGCTGTTCGACCCCGGCACCCAGTGGCACTACTCGATGAGCACCGACGTCTTGGCCCACTTGGTCGAGATCGTGGCCGAGCAGTCGTTCTCGTCCTACCTGCGCGAATTCATCACCGATCCGCTCGACATGTTCGAGACCCGGTTCGCCGTTCCCGAAGAACACGCCGACCGCCTGGCCGCGTTGTACATGGACACCCCCGACGGCATGGTGCTGGCCGACGATCCCACGACCAGCGCGTACCTCGCCGAACCCTCGTTCGAGTCCGGTGGGGGCGGCTTGGTCTCGACGATCGACGACTACCAGCGATTCGCCTCGATGCTGCTGGCCGGCGGCGAACTGCGCGGCAACCGGGTCCTCGGCCGCCGCACCATCGAGTTCATGACCACGAATCACCTGCCCGGCGCAATCGACATGAACGAGGCCGGCCAAACCCTGTTCCCGACCGAGGCGATGGCCGGACGCGGCTTCGGGTTGGGCTTCGGCGTGATCGTCGATCCCGCCAAGCACGCCGCCGTTTCGTCAGTGGGCGAGTTCGGCTGGGGCGGCATGGCCAGCACCTCGTTCTGGGTCGACCCGACCGAAGAGATCACCGTGATCTTCATGACGCAGCTGGCCCCCTCGAATTCGTACCCGATCCGACGCTTGCTACGGTCGGCGGTGAATCAAGCGCTGCTGTAGCGCGCCGCCACCCAAAGGGGCCCCATGCTGCACCCCACCACCATCGACGAGATCAACTTCTGGGATCTCGCCATGTTCTCGCAGGGCAACCCCCATGCGGCGTGGAAGATCCTTCGCGAGCAAGCCCCGGTGTACTACCACGACAAACCGGGCGGCGAGTCCTTCTGGTGCGTTACCCGCTACGACGACGTGCGCGCCGTACACAGTGACGCCGTGCTGTACAGCAGCGAACGCAACGGCATCATGCTGCGCAACGACGAACAGCTCGCGGCGCCATCGATGGATGACGTCATGCCGATGCCGCCGATGATCCACACCGATCCGCCCCGGCACCAGCCGCTTCGCAAGCTGGTCAGCCACAACTTCACGCCCAAGTCGGTCAGCGAACTCGAAGCCGAGCTCCGGGGGTACGCCACCGAGTGCTTCGACGACGCAGCCGACAAGGGCGAGGTCGACTTCGTGACCGACATAGCCCATCGCATTCCAGCCGCGATTGCCTTTTCGCTCATGGACGTTCCGCGGGCCGACTGGGATCGACTGTCCGACCTCGAACACCAGACCGTCACCCGCAGCGATCCCGAGTTCCAGAGCGATGGCGAGACCGACCCCACCCTCGAGCTCGCGATGTATTTCTACGAGCTCATCACCGAGCGGCAGCAGAACCTCGGCGATGACCTGTTGAGCCAGTACCTCCTCAGCGAGCTGGACGGCGAGCCGTTGCCGATCACCCAGATCGTGGCCGAAGCGATTCTGTTCCTGGCCGGCGGGCTCGACACCACTCGGGCCGCGGCGAGCGCGGGCGCGATGCTCCCGCTCCTCGATCACCCCGATCAGCTGGCCGCGCTCGCGGACGATCGCAGCCTCATTCCGGCGGCGGTCGAGGAAATGGTCCGGTGGGCCAGCCCGATCACGTCGGAGACCCGCACCGTCATCCGCGACACCGACTTCGAGGCCAGCGATGGCCAGACCTACCGGTTCGCCGAAGGCGATCGGGTCACGATGTGGTCGCCATCGGCGAACCGCGACGCCCGCCAGTTCGATGCCCCCGACACCTACGACATCCGGCGCAGCCCCAACCGGCACATCGGTTTCGCCTACGGCGAGCACTTCTGCCTCGGGGCCCACCTGGCCCGGCTCACGCTGCGGGTCGAATTCGAAGAACTCTTTGCTCGCTTCTCCGGCTTCGAGTTGGTCGGCGAACCGTCGCGCGTCCACTCCAACTTCGTCGGGGGGCTGAAACACCTGCCGGTGCGGCTCACGCCTCGCTAGCGTCACGCCCGTGACCACCGACGAACCCCGCGCCCACCCCCAGCGATTCCCGGCCGCACCGCCGGGCTCGGCCCGGATCGTTCTGGTTCGGCACGGCCAATCGATTCCCTTTGTCGAGGGCACGCCGTTTCCGCTGGTCGCCGGCCATGGCGATCCGCCATTGTCGCCACGGGGCGAATGGCAGGCCGAACGGGTCGGCGAGCGCCTGGCCCAAGAACCGATCTCGGCGATCTACGCGTCGAGCCTCCAACGAACGTCCCAGACCGCGACTCCCCTCGCGTCGCGACGAGGCCTCGACATCCACGTCGAGCACGATCTACGCGAAGTGTTCCTCGGCGATTTCGAGGGCGGACTGTTCCGCCAGAAGGCGGCCGAGGGGCACCCCGCGGTCCACGAGATGTACCGCACCGGCGATTGGGGTGCGATTCCGAACGGCGAGACCAACGAGCAGCTCCGAGCCCGAACCGTCGGCGCACTCGAAGGGATCGTCGCCCGTCACGTCGACGAGATGGTCGCGGTGTTCTGTCACGGCGGGGTGATCGCGGCCTTGCTCGGCCACGCGGTATCCGTGCCGCTCGCGACGTTTGCCGGTTCCCGCAATGGCTCGCTGGCCTACCTCTACTGCGAGCCCGGCAGTGGGCACGCGGAGCGGAACGAGCGGAGCACCGGGCGAGACGAAGGCGAGCCCGGCAGTGGGCACTGGCGGATTCGCGGCTATAACGACGCGTCCCACATCGGGCCGCTCACCGCCGATCTCGAGCCGCACTGAGCAACCGCGGCGGCGGTCCGCGCTGCGCCAAGTAGGCGACCAAATCGACGATCGGATACGGTTTCACGGTTCGACAGAGCCGAATGCCGGCTTGTTTTGACGAGGAGATTTGCCCCCATGGCACGACTGAACGAAGGACGCGTAGCGATCATCACCGGCGCGGGCCGTGGCATTGGCCGCGAGCACGCGCTGATGCTGGCCTCCCAGGGGGCCAAGATCGTCGTCAACGACCTCGGCGGCGACGCCGCCGGCGAGGGCGCGGACGCCACGCCGGCCCAAGAGGTCGTGGCCGAGATCGAAGCCATGGGCGGCGAAGCCGTCGTCAACGGCTCGAACGTGGCCGACTTTGCCGCGGCCGGCGAGATGATCCAGCAGGCGGTCGACACCTTCGGTGGCCTCGACATCGTGATCAACAACGCCGGCATCTTGCGCGATCGCATGATCTTCTCGATGAGCGAGGATGATTGGGATTCCGTCATCAACGTCCACCTCAAGGGCACCTTCGGCCCCGCCCACCATGCGGCCGTGTACTGGCGCGAACGCTCCAAGGCCGGTGAGGAAAACGATGCTCGCATCATCAACACCGCCTCACCTTCGGGCATCTACGGCAATGTGGGCCAGAGCAACTACGGCGCGGCCAAGGCCGGCATCGCCGCCTTCACCCAGATCACCGCGATGGAACTGGTCAAGTACGGCGTGACCGTCAACTGCATCGCCCCCGGCGCCTACACCCGCATGACGGCCAACCTGCCCGGCTTCGCCCAGATGGACGAAGAGCAGCAGGAGAAAATGGGGCCGCGGTGGATCGCCAATGCCGTCTCGTGGATCGCCAGCCCGGAGGCCAGCGGTGTCACCGGTCGGGTGTTCGACATCGTCGGGCAGCGCATCGGCATCGCCGAGGGCTGGCACCTCGGGCCCCACGCCACGCAAAGCGAAGATGCGTCCGACCTCAAGCCGATCGTGGCGCAGCTGATGGCCGATGCCCGCCTCAATGCCGACATGAGCGGCAACGACGCCGAAGGCCCCGGCCGCCCGGCCAAGACCATCTGATGAAGCCCACCCGTCGAGTCCTTGCGACGCGATGTTGTGAGCGCCAGCGAGCAACTCGGTGAGTGAGCGAGGCCCCGGCCGAGCAAACGACTCAGACCTCATAGGTTGAGTCGATGGCGAGCGTTTCGGAAATCAAGGCTCAGATCGACCATCCGGTGATCGATGCCGACGGCCATCTGATCGAGTTCGTGCCGGTGGTGCGCGAACTGCTCGAAGCCGAGGCCGGCGCCGACGTCGTTGCCCGGTTCGATCAGCTGATCAACGGCAGCACGCTGATCCGGGGCATCGACACGGACGATCGCAGAGCCCTCGGCCTGTCCCGCACCAGCTGGTGGGGCCTGCCGGCGGCCAACACGCTCGATCGGGCCACCGCGATGCTGCCGGCGCTGCAGTACGAACGCCTCGACGAGCTCGGGCTCGACGTCGCCCTGCTCTACCCCACCTACGGGCTCACTGTCACCGCGCACCCCGACCACGAGCTACGGCCGGCCATGGCCCGAGCCTTCAACCAGTACGCGGCCGCGGCGTACGCGCCGTACGCCGATCGGCTCGTGCCCGTCGCGACGATCCCGATGTACACCCCCGACGAAGCGATCGCCGAACTCCACCACGCCGTCGGCGAGTTGGGCATGAAAGCGGTGATGATGGCCGGCGTCGTCGCCCGGCCCGTTCCGGGCCTCGATCATCGGGGCGCCCGCTACATGAATGGTGTCGGCCACGACAGCGAATTCGACTACGACCCGGTGTGGCAGACCTGCGTCGACCTCGGCGTGGTGCCCACGTTCCACGCCGCCGGCATGGGTTGGGGCAGCCGGACGTCGCGCACGAACTACGTGTACAACCACATCGGCAATTTCGCGGCGGCCGGCGAAGCGGCCTGCCGCTCGATCCTGTTCGGCGGCGCGGCCAAGCGGTTCCCGACCCTGCGATTTGCCTTTCAGGAGGGCGGCGTGGCCTGGGGCCAGAACCTTTTGGCCGACACCCTCGGGCACTACGAGAAGCGCAACCGCGACGCGATCGAGCACTACAACCCGGCCCGCCTCGACCGCTCGCTGCTCGCCGAACTGGTCAGCAAGCACGGCGACGCCCGGGTCGCCGGCCATCTCGACCGGCTCGACGAGGCCCTCTTCATGTTGTCCGATCCCGAAGAGGATCTCGCGACCCTCGACGAGTTCGCCGAGGCCGGCATCGAATCGGCGGCCGACATCGTCGCCATCTTCGCCAACCAGTTCTTCTTCGGTTGCGAGGCTGACGACCCCATGAACGCCATGGCCTTCGACGACAGCTACACCGGCACCAAACTGCCGGCGGTGTTCGCCAGCGACATCGGCCACTGGGACGTACCCGACATCACCGAGGTACTACCCGAAGCGTGGGAGCTGGTCGAAGACGGTCACCTCACCAC
>JABDJW010000059.1 GCA_013002375.1 Acidimicrobiales bacterium
CGGTTGGCGTCGCGTTGCGACGAGGCCGGCCCGTTGGTCGACGCTCGACGCCAGATCGGTGTGAACCCGGCCTTCGGTCAGGTATCGGGCCATGCCGCCGGCGGCCTCGATCTCTTGAAAAGCGGTCCATGCCGCAGTCGCCAGCTGGTCGGTGAGGGTTTCGACGTACCAAGCGCCGCCGGCGGGATCGATGGCCTTGGCCACGTTGGCCTCCTCGATCAACAGCAGCTGGGTATTCCGCGCCAGTCGGACCGCGAGGGCGTCGGATTCGCCCACGGCCGAGTCGAACGGTTCGACCGTGACCGCGTCGGCACCACCGACACCGGCCGCGAACGCGGCGACGGTGCCGCGCAACAGGTTCACCCAGGGATCGTTGGCGGTGAACATCGGCCCGGCCGAAACCGCGTGTTGGCGTTGGGCATGGGCGTCCGAAGCGGCGCCGCACGCCTGCGCCACGTTGGCCCACAGCCGACGGGCGGCCCGCAGTTTGGCCATGGTGGTGAACTGATCGGCGTCGGCCGAATAGGTGAACTCGAGCTGGCCACAGGCTTGCTCGATGCTGAGCCCGGCGCCGGTGAGCGCCCGCAAGTACGCCACCCCCGTGGCCAACGAGATGGCGAGTTCGCGCCCGGGCGTGGCGCCGGCGTCGGTGTACGGGGTGGCGTCCACTGCGATCGTGCGAACGTTCGGCCAGTCGGCGTCGACCTCGGTCGCCAGCGCGGTGGCTTCGGCGATCGCGTCGTCGAGCGGAGCGGCCAACGAACCGGAGCGAGCCAGCAAGCCGAGCGGATCGACGCGTAGCGAGCCGAGCGCCTCGTGGATGCCGTCGGCGTCTGCGGCCGCGAACTCGTCGAGGAGGACTCGGGCTGCGGCAACCTGTTGGTGGCCGGCGTCGAGGACCACTGCGGCAAGGTCGAACAGCACGCCTTCGAGCATGCGCGGCAGCTGCGCGGCATCGTCGACCCGTAGCCACAACGACGTTGCGCCCCGCTCGAGGCCTTCGAGCACGGCCGCGTTCTGCGCGGCGGGATCGGCCTGGGCGTAGCGTTGGCGGACATCCCAACCGTTGACGACGGCTCCGGCCGGCCCGCCGCCCCGAACGAACGGCGCAAACCCCGGCCAACCGGGGTCGGGCGCGTCGGCTGCGGTGTACAACGGCTCGACGACGATGCCGTCGGGCAGCTCCGTGCGAAGGGATGTGACGGGCTTGCCCCGCAGCAGCTTCTCGGCCATGGCAGTCCAGGCCGCGTCGTCAGCCGCGGGATACCCCGAACCGAGTGAGAGCGGAACTTCGGCCATGATCTAGCCCGCTTCGGAGTGGGTGACCGGCTGCTCGCCCATCCATTCGCGCAGCGTGTTCTTGAGCTTGGTCTGCTGAATGAACAGATCGTGCTCGGGTCCGGCAGCGGTCCGGCTCTGCGGTGCCTTGAAGTAGAAGCTGAGCCAATCCTGCACGCCCGAGACGCCGGCGCGGGCGGCGAGATCCATGAACAACGCCAGATCGAGCACGATCGGGGCGGCCAGGATTGAGTCGCGGCAGAGGAAATCGATCTTGATCTGCATCGGGTAACCCATCCACCCGAAGATGTCGATGTTGTCCCAGCCCTCCTTTTCGTCACCGCGGGGCGGGTAGTAGTTGATGCGCACCACGTGATCGATGTTGCCGTACAGGTCGGGATAGACCTCGGGCTGCAAGATGGTGTCGAGCACGCCGAGTTTCGACATCTCTTTGGTCTTGAAGTTCTCCGGGGCGTCGAGCACCTCGCCGTCGCGGTTGCCCAAGATGTTGGTGCTGAACCAGCCCCGAACACCGAGCATGCGGGCCTTGAGGCCGGGCGACAGCAAGGTCTTCATCAGGGTCTGACCGGTCTTGAAATCCTTGCCGGCGATCGGAACGCCGCGGGTCTCGGAGAGCTCGATCATGCACGGCAGGTCGACCGAGAGGTTGGGGGCACCGTTGGCAAACGGCACGTCGCACATCAGCGCGGCATACACGTAGATCTGGCTGGGCGAGATGTTCTCGTCGTTGTTGCGCAGGCCTTCCTCGAAAGCGGCGACCGTCTCGTGGACGGCCGAAGCCTCCTGGTAGGCCTCGGTCGAGCCACACCACACCATGACCAGGCGATCGCAGCCGTTCTCCTCTTTGAAGCGGAGGATGTCTTCGATCAGCGCCTGGGCCTGGGCTGCCATGTCGGTGTCGGCCTTGACCCGGGTGGGCTCGAGGCGAGTGACCCAGCGCTCGTCGAACACCGCGTCCATCGGCACGACACCTTCGAGTTCGGCCGAGATCTCGGCCAGGTCGGCGTCTTTCAGCACGCCGGCTGTTCGGGCCGCTTCCATGGCGTTGGGCGAGATGGGATCCCAGCCACCGAAAACCAGGTCGTCGAGTTCGGCCAGGGGAACGAACTCGCGGATGAGAGGATTGCGGCCTTCATCGCGTGAACCGAGGCGGATATGCGCCATTTGGCTGACTGATCCGATCGGCGCGGCGTGGCCGTTGCGGGCGGCGATCACACCGGCGATGAACGTAGAGGCGACCGCACCCATACCGGGGGTGAGCACGCCGAGTTTGCCCGTAGCGGGCGCAATCGTTGTCATGCTGTGGATCATACGTCCGGAAGCGCAGTGAACCTGACTTCACCGCCGCGCAGGGTCCAACGTAGACCTGACCCCGATGCGGGGCACCGAGGCAAGTCCGGACGAATCGGCGCGATCGGGCTCGGACGCCTACATTCTCGACCATGAAGATCAGCACCGGAGTCGATTACGCCAACGAGCCCCGCGAAGTGGTGGCCACCATCCAGCGTCTCGAGGCGGCGGGGGTCGACATGGCCTGGGTCCCGGAGGCCTACGGGTTCGATGGCGTCAGCCTGATGGGCTACCTGGCGGCCAGCACGGAACGCATCACGATCGCGTCGGGAATTCTCAACACCTTCAGCCGCACTCCGACCTGTCTGGCCCAGACCGCCGCCGGGCTCGACGCGCTGTCGGAAGGTCGCTTCGAGCTCGGCCTCGGCGCGTCGGGGCCCCAGGTCATCGAGGGCTTCCACGGCGTCCCCTACAAGATGCCCCTCACCCGTCTGAAGGAGACCATCGAGATCTGCCGCATGACGTGGAAGCGCGAGCGCCTGAACTACGAAGGCAAGGTCTTCCAGCTGCCGCTGCCCGCCGACCAGGGCACCGGATTGGGCAAACCGCTGAAGATGATCAACCACCCCAAGCGCGACGACATCCCAATCCACGTCGCAGCCCTCGGCTCGAAGAGCGTGGCCGCGACCGCCGAACTCTGCGACGGCTGGCTGCCCATCATGTTCATCCCCGAGCTGGCCCGGAACGTCTGGGGCGAGTCGCTGGACGCCGGTCTGGCCCAGCGAGCCCCCGAGCGCGGCCAACTCGAAATCGCGGCCGGCGGTCTGCTGGCCATCGGCGAAGACGCCGCGAAGTACCGCGACTATGCCCGCCCGATGGCCGCGCTGTACGTCGGCGGCATGGGGGCGCGCGGCAAGAACTTCTACAACGATCTCGCGGTCAGCTACGGCTTCGATGAAGCGGCCAAGCAGATCCAGGATCTGTATCTCGACGGTCACAAGGAAGATGCCGCTGCCGCGATCCCCGCCGAGTTCGTCGAAGGGTTCACCATGTGTGGCGACAAGGGCTACATCGCCGACAAAGTGGCCCAGATGGCCGAAGCCGGTGTCACGAACCTGATGGTCACGCCGGTCGGGGGCGACCCCGCCGAGTTGCTCGGCGAACTACGCGAGATCGTCGACTCGATCTAGCCGGCCCGTCGGCGAAGCTCGATGCGCCCCGAACGGGTCTGGTACCTCGCCTACGGCTCGAACGTCGACCGGTCGCGATTCATGCGCTACCTGGCCGGTGGCGTGACCGAACCGGGCGCACGGGATGCGGCGCCGCCGCGGCAACACCGCTGGGTTCGAGCGCCGTTGCGGCTGACGTTCGCCCGGGAGTCCGTCCGTTGGGAAGGCGGCGGCGTCGCCTTCGTCCATTCCGATCCCGCCGGCGATGCCATCGTGCGAGCGTGGGACATCAGCAGCGCGCAATTCGAAGACGTCTTCGCGCAAGAGAACCGGCTGCCGGTCGGCACGGCTCTCGACTGGTCTGCCCTTCGCGCCGGCTCGATCGACCATGGCGGAGGGTGGTATCGGCGGGTGTTGCGGGTGCCGCTCGGGTTCGCCGCCGACCGCCAGCCGGCGCTGACTTTCACCTGGCATCGGCCCCGGCCATCCCGAACCCCGCATCCCAGCTATGTCGCGACGATCCGTGACGGCCTACGCCAGCACCCCCAGCTCGACGACGCCGCGGTCGACCAGTACCTCGGGCGAAACGGCGCGGCCTAACCCGACACCCACGTGCCGTGGAAACCGAACGGCACCCGCACCGGCAGCGTGACTTCGGCGACGGGACCGGCGGCAACATCGGTGGCGTCGAGCACCAACAGCCGACTGCTGTCGCTCGAGGGCGAGTAACCGAACGAGAGCAACCAGCCCTCGCCCTCCCCCGCGCCATCGGAATCGGGGACGAACAGCGGCTCGCCCGGCTGCAAGCCAGGACCGGAATCCCACCGGGTCACATCGCCCGACGCCACGTCGTAGGCGATGACACCGGGAAACATCAGCCCGTCGCCCGTCGGCAGATCTTCGGCCAGCGCATACCAGGCCTGGGTGTGGGCCCGGCCGGTGAAACGCCGATCGATCATCGGAAAGTCCATGGCGATGTCGGGCAGGAGGATCTGATCGGTCCAGGCGAGCTCGGCGCCGGACGTGTCCAGCGACCACCGATGCAGCGTGGAGTCGCCGCTACCGATGTTGGTGCTGCGGCCGTCGAAGGCCGAATCGATCCGGTTCACGTCGAGATGGATGACCTCGCCGTCGCGCCAGGCGTTGGTGCCGTGGAAGACGTAGCCGTTCTCGATCTCGACCCATCGGGTGTCGGCTCCGTCGCCACCCAGCGGCAACACGCCGAGCCGCGAGCCGTAGGACGGATCCCAGGCGTACGGGAGCGCGTCGCCCGCGACCGCGGCATCGAGCGAGAACACCACCGGCAGCTCCCAGAACACGACATCGGAGTCGGTGATGGCGAAGTCGTGCATCATGGTCGGGCCGCTCACCGGCACGACCGTCGAGTGCACAACCTCGGATCCGTCCGCCGAGATCACGTAGTAGGTCAGGAACGGATCGACGAAGCCGTAGCCGAAGGCATGCATCAGGCCGGTGGCGGGATCGACCTTGGGGTGGGCGGTGAAGTTCGGGCCGAGCGCGCCGCCCCAGCTCTCCACCCCGACGGTCGACAGATCATCGGGTGAGAGCTCCATCGGCCACCCGACCTCGCCGCTCGACAACAGGCGACCGGCATGGGTGAAGAACGACACGTTGCTGTACCCGGCCTCGCGACCGGGCGGGCCATCGGGAATGGCGCCGGTGAACTGCGGCGTCTGGACGAACCGGTTGCGGTACCACTTGGCCTGCCCGCGCTCGAGGCGCAGGCCATGGGCCATGCCGTCGCCGAAGAACCAATGCCCCGATCCCTCGAGCGGGTTCGAGCCGTTGCGCGCGTACAGGCCGGTGAGGCTGGGCGGCAGCGCACCCACGACCTCCAGGTCGGTGAGCTCGACCTCCTCGGCGACCGGGGCGAAGCCGCCCTGCAGCCACCATGGCGTGTTCGGGTCGAACGCGATCGTGGGTTCTGGGGCAACGGTCGTGGTCGGCAGCGCGGTGGTCGGTGGAGCTGCGGTCGTGGGCGCGGTGGTGGCCGGCGGGATCGTGCCGCCGGAGCGTGACGGCGCGGTCGTGCCATCGGAGCCACAGGCCGCCGCGGTCACGGCACCTGCCGCGATCGCGAACGTGCGCATGGCCTGTCGGCGGTCGATCACCGCCTCCCGGGCCGCGAGATGCCAGGCCTTCGGCTTGTTCCCCATGCGCTGCAGTATGGCCGGATCGCCCGTTCGCGACCAAGCACGGAGGTTCGAGCCCTACTCCGGGATGAACCAGTCGCCGTTGGGCACGACGCAGGTGTCGGCCACGTCGAACGCCTTGTCGGACCCGAACGCACACGGCGAGGTCCAGGTCATGGTCTGGAACGCGGTCGCACCGGCTTGGCGGCCCGGCGTGAACGCGGTGGGCAGCATGTTCACGGTGTCGATGGAGCCGAGCTCGCTGAACGCATCGTAGATATCACCCCGCGACGGGTTGTCGCCGGCGTCATAGATGGCCCGGGCGATCGCCCGGACGAATCCGCACACGATGGTGTTCATGTTCGCCGGCGAATTCTGGGTGGGGTCGAAGAGGTCGTGGCGAATACCGCTTCGCGCCTCGTAGACGTCGGCACACAGCTCCTGGAACGGCGTGATGACGGCACCCTCGGTGTTGAAATAGCCGCCGTCGGACACGTCGACCAGGAACGTTCCGTTGTAGAGCGCCGCGGCGTCAGCGCCACCGTTGGCCGCGACCTTCGATGACACCAGGTCGCCCGCTTGGGAGTTGAACCCGCTGTTGAAGAACTGCACCGCACCCGGCTCATACCCTTGCACTGCCATCTCCCCGACAAAGCCGGGCAACGACAAGAGATTCAGCATCGGGAACACCGCGTCGACGTTCTCGTCGAGCAGGTTCGAAACCACACCCTGCAAGCCGTCGGCGCACGTCGTG
>JABDJW010000071.1 GCA_013002375.1 Acidimicrobiales bacterium
ATCGGTACGAGGACCACCACCGGGTCACCATCACCGATCAGGCGCTCGTGGCCGCAGCCAATCTGGCCGATCGCTACATCTCCGACCGCCACCTGCCCGACAAGGCCATCGACCTCATCGACGAGGCGGGTTCCCGCCTGCGCCTCAAGCGCATGGAGACGCCACCGGACTTCAAGGAGATCGAGAACGAGATCTCCCAGGTCAGCACCAAGAAGAAAGAGGCCGTCGAGTCCCAGGACTTCGAAGAGGCCGGGCGCCTCCGAGACCGCGAGAAGGAGCTCCTCTCCCAGAAGGACGAGATGGAGATCGAGATCAAGGCCTCCGGCGTGGACCTGTTCGACGAGGTCGACGAAGAAGCCATCGCCGAGGTGCTCTCGGTGTGGACCGGCATCCCCGTCTACAAGCTGACCGAGGAAGAGACCCAGAAGCTCCTTCGAATGGAAGACGAGCTGCACAGGCGGGTCATCGGTCAAGAAGACGCCATCAAGGCGGTCAGTCAGGCCATCCGCCGGACCCGGGCCGGGCTCAAGGATCCCAAGCGCCCCTCGGGCTCGTTCATCTTCCTCGGACCATCGGGCGTTGGTAAGACCGAGCTGGCCAAGACGCTCGCCGAGTTCCTGTTCGGCGATGAGCAGTCACTGATCGCCCTCGACATGTCCGAGTACATGGAGAAGCACACGGTGAGCCGGTTGGTCGGTTCGCCCCCCGGCTACGTCGGCTACGACGAGGGAGGCCAGCTCACCGAAGCGGTGCGCCGCAAGCCGTTCTCGGTCGTGCTGTTCGACGAGATCGAAAAGGCCCACCCCGACGTCTTCAACACGCTGCTGCAGATCCTCGAAGAGGGTCGCCTCACCGACTCGCAGGGCCGGTCCGTCGACTTCCGCAACACCGTGCTGATCATGACCTCGAACCTCGGTACTCGCGACCTGCGCAAGGCCAACCTCGGCTTCACCAAGGCCGACGAAGCGGTCAGCTACGAGCGCATGAAGGACAAGGTCAACGATGCGCTGAAAGAGCACTTCCGTCCGGAGTTTCTCAACCGCATCGACGACACCATCGTGTTCCACGAGCTGTCCCAGCCCGAGGTTCGCCA
Source organism: Acidimicrobiales bacterium (assembly GCA_013002375.1). Classification (GTDB taxonomy): domain Bacteria; phylum Actinomycetota; class Acidimicrobiia; order Acidimicrobiales; family SHLQ01; genus JABDJW01. The sequence continues at coordinate 1,094 of JABDJW010000071.1, forward strand.
GATCGTCGATCTCATGCTCAAGCGAATCGCCTCCCAGTTGGCGGGCCAGGGTATGGGCCTCGAAATGACCGATGCCGCCAAGGATCACATCTCGATCAAGGGCTACGACCCCACGTTGGGTGCCCGTCCACTGCGGCGGGCACTGCAGCGCCTGGTCGAGGATCCCCTCTCCGAGCGCCTGCTGCACAAGGAGTTCCGGGCCGGCGAGATCATCATCGTCGACGTCGATGCCGACGACGAGAACCCGGCTGAGCAGAAGGTGGTGTTCCGGGCCATCGAGGGCTTCGAGCCGCCGACCCTCACCGAGGAAGGCCTCGAAGAACTCGCCGGCACCGGGCCCGCCGAACCCAGCGCCGACTGACCCAATCGCTCGTCCCCGCCGTTCTGGTCCGTGCGTACATAAACCCGAACTGGTTGGCGCTGCGCAATTGTGCGCTACCGAGGGCCAACCAGTTGAGGGGAGCGTCGCGCATTTCGGACCCTCCGAATCACATGAGCGGGGCGGTACCACAGCTCCGATTCAGTGATCCGTAGGACGCTGAAGCCAGCGGCGACCAAGGCCGCAGTCTGGGCGGTACCACAGCGACGGTCGAGGAGCGCTTGGTGGAATCGATTGCCGTCGATCTGCACGACGAGTTTTGCGTCCGGATCAAAGAAGTCGACCCTCCCCAACCAACTCTCGGCATCGCCCACGTTCATCTGGCGCAACATCGGCACTTCGTCATGGCGCCGGAGTTCCGTTTCGCATTCGAACAGTAGAGCGACCAGGTGTGACACTTCGGCGCCCGCGTTCCCGAACCCACCTGACTCCCCCCGAACTGGTTGGCGCTGAGTGGTTGTGTGCCTCTGAGGGCCAACCAGTTCGGGTGGCGCGCTGTACTGGTTGGCGCTGAGTGGTTGTGTGCTACTGAGGGCCAACCAGTTCGGGTGGTGCCGGAACGGTGTGGGGACCAGTCCGGAGCGTGATGGCGGTGGGGTGGAGCGGCGCGGCTAGCCTTTCGCTGTGATGCGGCGACCTCGAGTCCACTTCTCTTTTGGCGTCATCGTGCTGGGTGTGGCCATGCTCGTGCTGTCGGCCTGCAACGCTCGGGCCGAAGTCGTGATCGAGGTCGAGGAAGATCTGTCCGGCACCGTGACCGTCGACGTCAGCCTGGACGATGCCGCGCTCGAGCGGGTCGGCGATCTGCAGAATCAGCTCCGTACCGCCGACCTGGTCGACGGCGGCTGGACGGTCGCGGGCCCCACCACACTGGATGGCCTGACCACCGTTACTGCAACCAAGCCGTTCGCATCGGCGGACCAGCTCGATCAGGTGTTGTCCGAAGTCGGGTTCTTCCGAGAATTCAGCCTGACCCGCGATCGGAGCTTCGCCCAGACCGAGTACAACCTGACCGGCACGGCCGATCTCACCGGCGGGGTCGAACGACTGGGGGACAGCCGACTCGCGCAACTGCTCGGCGGGAGTCCGGTCGGCATCGACCTCGACGCGCTCGAGGCTGACATTGGCCCTCTGGCCGAGGCCACCGACCTGACCGTCCGGTTGCGCATGCCGGCCGAGGTCGAGAGTGACGGCGGTGAGATGTCTCCCGATGACGCCGACGTCCGGGTCTGGACGATGCGGCTCGACGATACCTCCCCGACCGTCATCGACGCGTCGGCCACCCAGTCGTTTCTCGGCCCTCGGTTGTGGATGCTGCTGGCCGGCGTGTTCGTGGTTCTGACGGTCGCTTCCGTGCTGTACCTGCTGTTTCGTCGTCTCACCGATCCACCGGCGCCGCAGACCGAGGTGCACGCCGCGCCGCTGGCGGTGCCTCAACGGCCCGAACCGGTGGAACGCAAACTCGAGCTCGTCGTCGTCGACGGCATGGGGGTGTTGTTCCGCACCGGCGACAATCTGGGGCGACTGCTCGTGCCCTTCGCTCGCAGCCGCGGTGCCACCCTCGAGCACGAAGAGATCGCCGAGCTCTATCGGCAGGCCAGCATGGGTCGGCTGTCGACCGCTGAGTTCTGGGCCGGGTGCGGCATCGACGGCGATGCCGCCGAACTCAACGCGGCGTACCTCGACCAAGTCGAGCTCAGCGACGGGGCCGAGGACTTTCTGCGCCGGACCAACGAGAGCGGCCTTCGGGTCGCGGTGCTGACCAACAGCGTGAACTCGTGGGTTCAGGGCTTGCGGCAGCGTTACGAGCTCGACGACTTGATCGAGTTCTGGCTGGTCAGCTCGGCCATCGGCACCCGAAAGCCCGATTCGGCCGCCTACGAAGCGCTGCGGCGAACGAGCGGCGTGCCGCTGCACAACTGCTTGATGATCGATGACCACGTCGAGCATCTCGACGCCGCCCGACGGCTCGGTATGTCCACCGTGTGGTTCGATCCGCCGCCCGACGCCGAAGCAACCGATCACCGTACTGTCACCGACTTCGCTTCGTTCTTCGGCAAGCGCAGCACGGCGGCGGCGAATGAAGGAGCCCCCTCATGACCGAAATGCCCTACCGCCGTTTGGGATCCGCCGGCGTGAAGGTGAGCCTCTTGTCCTTTGGCTCCTGGGTCACGTTCGACACCCAGGTCGACGACGACTTGGCCATCTCGTGCCTCGATGCTGCCTACCAGGCCGGCGTGAATTTCTTCGACAACGCGGAGGCGTACGCCGGCGGCGAGTCCGAAGCGATCATGGGCCGAGCGATCAACCAGTTGGGCTGGCCCCGGCACAGCTACCTGATCTCCACCAAGTTCTTCTTCGGCATCCATGACGGCCCGAACACCCGTAGCACCCTCAATCGCAAGTACCTGCTCGAGGCCGTCGAGCAGTCGGCCGAACGTCTGCAGCACGACGTGATCGATCTGATCTTCTGTCACCGGGCTGATCCGGAGACCCCGATGGAAGAGCTCGTGCACACCATGCACGAGATCGTCAGTTCCGGGCGGGCCTATTACTGGGGCACGTCGGAGTGGTCGGCGGCCGAACTGCGCGAGGCCTGGGACATCGCCGAGAAGTACGGGCTGCACAAACCCCAGATGGAGCAACCGCAGTACAACATGCTGGCGCGCGAGCGGGTCGAGGTCGAGTACGAACCGCTGTACGACTCGATGGGATTGGGCACCACGATCTGGTCGCCGTTGTCGTCGGGTCTGCTCACCGGCAAGTACCGAGATGGCGTGCCCGACGACAGCCGGGCCGCCCTCAAGGGTTACGAGTGGTTGCGGGATCTCATGCTGTCCGATGACAACATGACGAAGGTGGCGAAGTTGCAGCAGATCGCCGACGATCTCGAGGTACCGCTCGCCCAGCTCGCCTTGGCCTGGTGCGCATCGAACCCGCGGGTCTCGACCGTCATCACCGGAGCCAGCAAGCTCTCCCAGGTCGAGCAGAACATGGCCGCCCTCGACGTTCTCGAGCTCCTCACCCCCGAAGTCAAGACCAGGATCGACGAAGCGCTTTCCTGACGATCAGCGCGGCCGGCTGGGCTGCTTGGCGGTGGGGTCGGGCCGGCTGATGTTGTCGTGGCGGATGGCGACGACGATGAGGAACAACCCGACCAGAGCCGAGATCACGAGCGGGCCGGCGACCGAGGTGACGTTCTCGCGATCGGTCAATGGCTCGGCCCGCTGCACGACGTGATAGATCGCATGGGGAACGGTGAAGCACGCGTATCCGGTCAGTGCCACGAGCAAGATGTCCCGTCGCGGCCAAGCGGCGGCGATCAACAGCAGGGCGCCCGAGGCGAACAGCGCGGCGCCGGCGTCGAAGCTGAGGTGCTCGTTGTACGGCGGGTAGGCGGCGACGACGTACGGCGACCAGCCCGGGAACTCGTCGAACCAATGCTGCGGCGCGACCATCGCCCAGATCCCGGGACCGACGTTGAAGACCCCGAAGACCACCAGGAGGACGCGCAGAGACTTCTCGGACACGAATGCGCCTTTCGTCGCGGGTGGTCCGAGTCTAGGGTTCGACGGGGCGGCGGCGGAGGGCGATGGCGGCCAGGAGCCCAAATCCGAAGAGCACGAGAGCCCAGGTCGCACTCGATTGCACGGCGTCGCCCCGGGCGTTGTCGACCGAACCGGCCCAGGCCCGAATCGGCCACCACCCGAAGAGCGCGATCAACCCCGCGGTCGTCCACCCGAGCAACCGGGCGTGAAGGGTGCGGTTCTGGGTGAATCGAGGATGGAAGGGCAGCGACTGTTCGACGCGGGCCGGCACCCGGGCCACCGCGGCCACGACTGCTCCCGCAATGACGGCGGCGACGATCAGGGCGAGGTGTTCGATCTGGGGAAGGGAGGTCTCGAGCGTCGTGGGCGTGCTGTCCCCCAGCGTGAAAGGCTCCCAGGTGCCGGCGGCGCTGCGGCGCAAACCGCCACTGCGGTTCACTTCGGCGAGCACCGTCGTGGCACCGTCGACTTCGGCCACCGCGATCGAGCTGATCTCTATTCGATTGCTGCACACGACTTTCGGGAGCCAACGGCAGGCGTCGATGTTGCGGAACCGGTCGCGACCGGAAGGGAAGGTGAACTCGATCACCGGGTCGGCGCCACCGACGGAGCTGGTGATAGCACTGCGCTCGTCGACGATGTCCCAGCACTGGCGTTGGGCATCGACGCCCGCGCAGACGTGCTGGTAGCGGACGGCGACCGGCGCAGCCGGCCAATTCCGCACCCGGGCGCCGACCCGTTCCGGTTCTTGCGGCTCGGCCTCGATCTCGGTCCACTCGATGCCATCGGGCGAGGTCCACAGCGCCTCGTCGTCGAAGTACTCGAAGCCATCGGGTGTGCCGATCACGCCTTCTTGGCGGCCGGCTGCGTTGCCGGGCCCGCCAGTGGCGACGCAGGCAGCCGCCCCGACCAGGAAGACGGCGCGGCCCATCCGCACCCGCGTCGGCGTCGAACTCGCCGGCCGGTTGGCGAGCCATCGGGGCACGATGAGCACCGGGAGGGTGAGGAGATCGGTGCGATCCGCGGTGAGCGTGCTTCCCGGCACGATCAGGCTCAGTCCCGACTCGATCCAGTGTTCGAACCAGCCCACCGTGTTGAGGGCGATGAAGAACCCGGCCGTGATGACGATCGCGAGATTCGACCGGCGGCGCCGGCTCACTACCGCCACAGTTCCCGAGGTGGGTAGGACGACGAGGATCAGCAGGGGGAAGACCACGAGTCCGGCGATGTCGCTCAGCTTGCCGGTGAGCGCGTTGCCGTAGTGGGCCTTGGCCCAATGGTCGTTGAACAGCCAGCCGGCGACGGCCAGCACCGCGACGGGATGCGCCAGAGGCCGCCAGCGCTCGGGGAGTGTTTGCATCGCCCCGTCAACGTATCGGTCGCGGGTCAGGTCTCGGTGGCGCGTCGCGGCATTCGGCCTAGGAGTTCTGTAGTGCCCCCGCTGCGTCGCTCGTGAGCCAGGCCCGAAGCTGGTCGATCGCGTCGGCGTAACCGTGTTCGATCATTTCGGGCACATGGTCGGTGTCGAGCAAGCTCAATCCGGGCAACTCGAGGGTGAGGTGCAAAGCCACGTCGTCGGTGGCCAGCGCGGCCGCACGCGCCTGCGACGAACCGACCAGCATCGACCCCATGAGCGTCGCGACGACCCCGGGGTAGGGAGACTTCTTGTCCTTGCCGTACTGCGCTCGCAGCGCCCGTACCCCGCTGACTGCGGTCGCGGACGCCGGCGTTCGGGGTCGAGGCCCGTTGGGTGGCGAAGCCTCGATCGCGATGATCGTTTCCACGCCGGAGTCCGCGACCAGCGGGCTGATCGGGAGGTTCTCCAGCACGCCACCGTCGACCAGGAAGTGGCCGTCGTGGGCCACGGGTGGAAAGACGCCCGGGAGCGAAATGCTGGCTCGGACGGCATCGCGGAGCCGGCCGGATCGATGCTCGTGGGTCTGGCTGACCGTGATGTCGGCCGAGATGCACGAGTAGTCGAGCCAGAGGTCCTCGATGCGCTGCTCACCGAAGGAACGCTCGAGGCCATCGGCGAGCAGGCTGCCCTTCAGGATCGACACGACCGGAACCGTGACGTCGACCAACTTGATCCCTTGCAGCTTGGTCATGGCAAAGGCGACCAACTGATCGACGTCGTCGTCCATCGCCAGCGCGCCGGCGACGATCGAGCCCATCGAGGTTCCGACGACACGATCGATCGGCACCCCGAGTTCCTCCATGGCTTGCACCGCGCCGACCTCGGCAACCGCTCGCCCACCGCCGCCGCTGAAGGCCACGCCGACTCCGTTCCCGGTCATCAAGCGAGCGAGACGGGTCTCGTGGCGGTGGCTGCCCGCCCGTAGGTGCACGACGCGACCAATGGGCGGATCGGCCGCGGGGCGACGGAACCCTCCGGTTGCCGTGGGACGGCGGGTGTCGGCCGGGTGAATACATGCGAGCCAGACATCGTCGGCCAGACGCGCCTCGCAGGCGGCCACCAATTCTTCGAGGTGACGTCGTTCGGCGCCGGTCGGGTGTGGCGACGTCACGATGACGATGCGGTCGGCCGCTTGCACGGCATGGTTGGTCCAGGCGGCAAGGCCGGTGTCATCGGTCGGTCGGCTGGTCTCGAGCACGACGTAGCGGTGGATGACGTCGGCCTCGTGCAGGAACTCGGCGACGCGCACCTGGCCGGCGCTTGCCGCGTCCGCATCGGCGATGCCGCGCCGGCCGAGGAAGGTGTCGACCCGCTTGCGGTCGAGATGCAGCGTGTCGCCGTGCCGGGCGACCTCCGCGCTCAAGCGAGCCACGAAGTCCGGGTCGGCGTCGGGGGTGATCACGGCGACGGCCACCGACCCCGCAACCGGCCGCGGCGGGGGAGGGCGCAGCACCCGGCTGACGATGCGGCGGAACACCTGCAGCATGAGGGTCGGGTGCTCGGTCGTGATCTCTTCGAACGAGGGCCGGGAGAGCGCCGCGAGGGTGGTGCGGCGGGAGGCCTTCACCGTGGCCGACCGTGGTTGATCCTCGAGAATGCCCAGCTCGCCGACGATCTCGCCGCGGCCGATCTCGACGTCGATCGGGGTCGGCTCGGTCGCCGAGATGTGCAGCCGTCCCGCCACGACGATGTAGGCCGCGTCGGCCGGATCGCCCTGGGTGAAGAGGATCTCGCCGGCATCGAGGTGGTGCCAGTTGATCTGCTCGGTGATGGCGGTGATGATCTCGGCGTTGGCGACGCCCAGGTGGTCGGCCAGGACCTGGACCACCCGGGTGCGATCGATGCGCTCGCGCGCTTCGGCGGCCAGCCGGATGGCGGCATCGGGAGCGGCCTGTAGCCAGTGGTCGAAGTCGCGGTTGTCGATCTCGCGAACCGTGACGGCGCCGTTGGCCCGCACGGTCGCAGTGCGGGCGCCGCCCACGACCGCGGTGACCTCGCCGAGAACTTCGCCGACACCGGCCTGGCCAATCCGCAGCTCCTCCGATTCCAACGGATGGAAGATGTCGACCGTGCCCGCGTCGATCACGAACACGTGCCCGCTGGGCTCTCCGGCGTGGAACAACGGCTCGCCATCGGCCAGCGATCGCGTGCGACCCAGGGTCGCAAGCATCGCCTTTTCCCTGGTCACGCGGTCTTTTCCCTCACGAACACGCTCGTCGGCCGAACCCCGAGGGTAGCGCTGGGTCCCGCGCATTGTCACACCTCCTTCGTAGGGTGGCGGCCATGGCCAAGACCCGCACCCAACACGTCTGCAACGAATGCGGCGCCTCCTCGCCGACCTGGGTCGGGCGGTGCCCGGGGTGCGAAGCGTGGGGCACCTTGGTGGAGGAGATCGTCGCGCCGACGAGCGGGGGGTCGACCGCCCGCCTCGGGTCGTCGGCGAGCCCCGTGCCGATCGGTGCCGTTGCGACTGACGAATGGCAGGCGCTGCCCACCATGATCGGCGAACTCGACCGGGTGCTCGGCGGCGGGTTGGTGCCCGGATCCGTCACGCTCATCGGCGGCGAACCGGGCGTCGGCAAGTCGACCCTTCTCCTCCAGCTCGTCGCGTCCTACGCCAAGCGGTCTCGCCGCTCGTTGTATGTCACCGCCGAAGAATCGGCACCCCAGGTGCATCAGCGGGCCGAGCGGCTGGGGCTGTTGCACGAGCAGCTCTTCGTCGTGCCCGAGACCGTCCTGCCCCACGTGCTGGCCCACATCGAGGAAGTGAAGCCCGAAGTCGTCGTCGTCGACTCGATCCAGACCGTGCACGATCCAGCACTCACCTCCGCGCCAGGGTCGGTTTCCCAGGTTCGACATGCCGCGCACCACCTCGTCGGGCTGGCCAAACGCCTCGGCGTGGCAGTGGTGCTGGTTGGTCACGTCACGAAGGACGGTTCGCTGGCCGGGCCCCGTGTCCTCGAACACGTCGTCGACACCGTGCTCGACTTCGAAGGCGACCGGCAGCAAGGCCTCCGCATGCTGCGGCCGGTCAAACACCGTTTCGGTGCGACCTCCGAACTCGGGTTGTTCGAAATGGGCGACACCGGGCTGCGCGATGTCCCCGACCCGAGCGAGTTGTTCTTGGCTGATCGGGTCCGCGACGTCGCCGGTTCGGTCGTGGTTCCCACCGTCGAGGGGCACCGCCCGGTGTTGGTCGAGATCCAGGCCCTGGTGTCCAACTCCAGCCTGGCTTCACCGCGTCGTTCGGTGCAGGGGGTCGATCCCGGTCGGCTGGCCATGCTGTTGGCCGTGCTCCAGCAGCGGCTCCGGTTGTTCGAGGCGCGCAGCGATGTCTACGCCCTGGCCGTCGGCGGCGCCCGAGTGCTCGAGCCCGGGGCCGACCTGGGGCTGGCCCTTGCCGTGGTGTCGTCGCTCACCAACCGGGCGCTGCCCGACAGCTTGGTCGTGTGCGGTGAAGTCGGCCTGGCCGGCGAGGTCCGGCGGGTCGCGCACCTCGAACGCCGGTTGCGGGAGGCGGCCCGGCTCGGTTTCACCCAGGCCATCGTGCCGCCGTCCGATGTCGAGGCGCCGGTCGGGCTCAAGCTGACCACGGTTGCATCGCTCGGCGAAGCCATCGCCCGCACCGGGGTGGCGGCCAGCGTGCACCCCATCTGAGAAATCGCCCTAGCGGGCCCGAATGCTCAGCTGCTGCCGGTTGGTGATGACGTAGCGGCGGTCGACCTGTTCGATCCAGCCCAGCTTCACGAAGCTGGCAATGGCCTTGTTCACCCGCTCACGCGAGGCCCCGACCATGCCGGCCAGTTCCTCCTGGGTGATGGGCAGGACGAACTCATCGGCATCGCCGGCCAGCTCGAGGAGGCGCTTGGCGGTGCGGCCGGTGACATCGAGAAACACCGAATCGGCCAGCGCGCTGTCCATGTTGCGGAGGCGCCGAGCCAGCATAGCGACCACATGCCAGAGCTGATCGGGGCTGCGCTCGTACAGCTCTCGCACCGGTGCATAGGGCAGGGCGGCCACCTTCGAACGCTCCAGCGCCCGTGCTTCGGCCGAGCGGCCCATGCCGTCGAACAAGGGCATCTCACCGAAGAGGTCACCGGGTTCCATGAGGGCCACGACGGATTCACGGCCGTCGATCGAACGGTTGGCGATGGCGATGCGCCCTTCCTCCACGATGTAGAGCTCATCGCTTTCGTCATCCTCGGCAAAGATGACGTCGCCGCGGCGAAGATCGCGAGTCGTGGTGGCTTCGAGCAGACCGTCGAGCGCCTCGGTGGGCAGGTCGGCGAACAGCTCAGAGCTGGTGAGAAGGGTGGAATCAACCATGGGACCCTTCATGCTAGTGAGGTGCAGACATCCACACCGAATGGAGGCAGATCCGGCGTTTGGACCATCGTGGTCGCCGCCGGCTCGGGCGATCGGTTTGGTGGACCCAAGCAACTGGCGCCGCTCGGGACCGCTCGGGTCGTCGATGAGGCCGTGCGGGTCGCGGTCTCGATGTCGGCCGGAGTGGTGGTCGTCGTGGGTCCCGAGCATCTCGACGACGTGGCGGCCAGCCTCACGACGTATTGGCCCGGAGCGGTCATCGTCGTGGCCGGCGGCGCGTCGCGTTCGGCGTCGGTCCGCGCCGGTCTGGACGCAGCGCCCGAGGACGCGTCGGTCGTCCTGATCCACGATGCGGCCCGACCACTGGCCTCACCGGCGCTGTACGAGCGGGTCATTGCTGCGGTCGAGGCGGGCGCCGATGCGGTGGTTCCGGGCGTCCCCCTCGCCGACACGATTCGCCGGGTCGATGGCGGTGTGATCGATCGCGCCTCGCTGCATGCGGTGCAGACCCCCCAGGGGTTTCCCGCCGCCGTCATCCGGGCGGCCCATGCCGCTGGCGCCGACGCGTCCGATGACGCAACGCTCGTCGAACAACGAGGTGGCAAGGTGGTGGTCGTGGAAGGTGAACCGGAGAACTTCAAGATCACGGTGG
>JABDJW010000083.1 GCA_013002375.1 Acidimicrobiales bacterium
CCGCCGCGCCGACCGACACTGCACCGACCAGCACCGGCGAGCCTGCGCCGCCGGCCACCGACGACAACGGTGATCCGATTCCCACCACGACGTTCGACCAACAGGCCTTCGAAGACGAGTTCGCGGCCCAGTGGGAACTCACCGACCCGGCCGATGCGACCGACGACGGCAACGTCGTCTACGCCGAGTACGTCGGCGAAGGTGCCGATCGCCAGATCTCCCGGCGTCATCTGCTCGGGCCGCTCCAGCTCGACGGCGAGGCTGTAGCCGACGCCGACGCCCGAAATCCGGGCTTTCAGGGGTGGATCATCGATCTCGAACTCAGCCCGGCCAACTCGCTCGACCCGCTGGCCACCCAGTGTTTCAACGGTGCACCGACTTGCCCGCGTATCGACGCCGAGACCGGTCGTCTGGCCATCGTGCTCGACGGTGAAGTCCAGTTCGCCGGCACCGTGGGCTCTCCCACCTTCGACGGCAACGTCCAGCTGTCGGGCAACTACGACCAGGATTCGGCCCGGGATCTCGCGATCACCCTGCGGGCCGGCGCCTTGCCGATCGAATTCGAGGATCCCACGACCCAGCAGGTGTCGGCCAGCATCGGCCGCAGCGCCCTCGACGCCGGCATCATCGCCGGCCTGGTCGGGCTCGGTCTGGTCGCGTTGTACATCTTGGCGTACTACCGGGTGCTCGGGCTGGTCGCGCTGGCCAGTCTGGCCATCTCGGGCGCCCTGCTCTGGACCATCGTCGCCTGGCTGGGCGAATCCCAGGGGCTCACGCTGACGCTGGCCGGCATCACCGGCCTGATCGTGTCGATCGGTGTGTCGGTCGACTCCAACATCGTTTACTTCGAGCACCTGCGCGAGGACGTTCGTAACGGCCGTACGCCGCGCAGCGCGGTCGATCGGGCCTTCCCGGTGGCCTTCAGCACGATCGTCAAGGCCGATGTCGCCTCCTTGATCGGTGCGATCCTGTTGTACTTCCTCACCACCGGAGCGGTCCGGGGCTTTGCCTTCTATCTCGGTTTGTCGGTCATCCTCGACCTGGTGGCCACCTACTTCTTCATGGGCCCGGCGGTTCGGATGATCACGCGCGGTGCATCATTCGACGAGAACCCCGGCAAATGGGGCGTACCGGCTCGACGGAGGGCCATCGCATGAGCACCGATGGTGAGCACGAGACCGAAGTCGACACCGCCGCGCCGACCGGCTCGGCGCTGTCCCGGATGTACCGAGGTGAGTCCGTCATCGACTTCCCGCGGCTCTGGAAGTCGACCCTCGTGCTGTCGGCCGGCGTGGTGCTCATCAGTATCGGTGCCATCGTGTTCCGAGGCCTCAACCTCGGCATCGACTTCGAGGGCGGCACCTCGTGGGAGGTCCAGAGCGGCGAGCTGTCGACCGATGACGTGACCGACGCAGTCGCCGACCTGGTCGGCCCCAGTGCCCGCGTCCAGTCGGTGGGCGGCGACATCATCCGGGTCCGGGCCGATGTCGATGGGCCCGATGCGGTCCAGACCGTGCGGGCCCGCCTGGCCGATGCCGCATCGGTCGAGGTCAACGAAGTCTCGGTCAGCGATGTCGGCCCGACCTGGGGCGACGAGATCACCCGAAAGGCCATCCAGGCCCTGATCGTCTTCTTCATCGCCATCGCGTTGTACATCAGCATCCGCCTCGAATGGAAGATGGCCATCGGCGCGCTGGTCGCCGTCGCCCACGACATCGTCGTGTCGGTCGGCATCTATGCCCTGTTCCAGTTCGAGGTCACCCAGGCCACCGTCATCGCCTTCCTGACCATCATGGGCTACTCGCTCTACGACACCATCGTCGTCTACGACAAGGTGCGAGAGATCACCGGGCGGGTCGGCGCCACCGGGCGGTACACCTACACCGAGATGATGAACCTGTCGCTCAACCAGGTGATCATGCGTTCGATCAACACCACGATCACCTCGGTGCTGCCGGTGCTGTCGATGTTGCTCATCGGTTCGTTCCTCCTCGGCGCGACCACGTTGCGGGAGTTCTCGATCGCCTTGTTGATCGGCTTGATCGTCGGCGGCTACTCGTCGATCTTCGTGGCGTCGCAGCTCGTGGCCTGGCTGAAGGAGCGCGAACCGGCCTATGCCGACATCGCGACCAAGATCGAACGCCGGGGTGGGGGAGGCACCCGGCTGGTGTCGGCCGAGGATGCCGTCGTCGGTGCGGCCCCGAAGCGCATCCGAGACCGGCCCAGCACGAGCGGCAGCGGGAAATCCAGCACGAGCGCCAGCGGGAAATCCAGCACGAGCGGCAGCGGGAAATCCAGCACGAGCGCCAGCAGGAAATCCAGCACGAGCGAAGCCGGTGCCAGAGCAGGCGCCAAGGACAACGCCAAGGACAACACCACGGACAGGTCCGGCCCGCGCGTGCCCGCCGCCGGTGGGTCGACGATCCCGCCTCGACCGCGGAAGAAGAAGCGCAAGAAGTGAGCGACCGAGCAGCCTGGCTGCGGTCGTTGGTGCGCGACATTCCCGACTACCCGGTCGAGGGTGTGCTGTTCCGAGACATCACGCCGCTGTTGGCCGAACCGGGGGCGCTGAAGGCGGCCACCGATCTCCTGGCCGAACCGTTCGCCGGTCAAACCGTCGACCGGGTCGTCGGCATCGAGGCCCGCGGCTTCATCTTCGGCGCGCCGCTGGCCGATGCGCTCGGCACCGGCTTCGTCCCGATCCGCAAGCCGGGCAAGCTTCCCGGGCCGGTCGTGAGCCAGGTGTACGAACTCGAGTACGGCACCGACGAGATGCAGGTGCAGGCCGATGCCATCGAACCGGGCATGCACGTGGTGATCGCCGACGACGTGCTGGCCACCGGGGGAACGCTGGCGGCAGCCGGAGCATTGGTCGAGCAATGCGGGGGCACGGTGGTCGGCCACGCCCTGTTGATCGAGCTCACCGCGCTCGGTGGCCGAGCCAAACTCGACGCCCCGCTCTACTCGGTCATCGAGTACTGACTGCCCGCATCTCCTTCAGAATCGAGAAGCCCGGGGTGGCCGACGAGCTGGCGAGAAGTGTCATGTCGATCCGGTAGCGTGTCGTTAAGGAAAGATCGACCGAAAGGGATGCAAACCAGGTGCTGGGAGCCACCCGTACGCCGGACTGGCGTCGAGACGAAGCGCAGCTCACGATCGAAACCGAGCTGCTCCTCGAAGCCTTCGCGAAGCGGCACCCCGGCCAACCCACCGGTCTGATCGAACAAGCGATCAAGCTTGCCACCACCGCCCATGACGGCCAGATGCGCAAGTCCGGTGAGGCCTACATCCACCACCCGATCGCAGTGGCCACGATCGTCGCCCAGCTCGGACTCGACGACATCAGCGTGGCCGCCGCGGTGCTGCACGACACTGCCGAGGACACGTCGATCACGATCGATCAGATCGCCGATCAACTGGGTCTCGACGTCTCCCGCATTGTCGACGGCGTCACCAAACTCGAACGCATCAAGTTCGATTCCAAGGAGCATCAGCAAGCCGCCACGATGCGCAAGATGCTCGTCGCGGTTGCCCAAGACGTCCGGGTGCTGATCATCAAGCTGGCCGACCGGCTGCACAACATGCGCACGATTGCCGCGATGCCGTCGTGGAAGCAGGAGCGCACCGCCAACGAGACGATCGACATCTATGCCCCGCTGGCGCACCGCCTGGGCATGCAGGATCTTCGCCAGCAGCTGGAGGATCTCGGGTTTGCGGCGGCCCATCCCAAGACCTATGCCCAGATCGATCGCATGGTGGCCCAGCGCGACCCCGAGCGCGAGGTTCTGCTGGCCCAAGTGCTCGGCGACATCGAAACCCGCTTGGTCGAACTCGGCATCAACGCCACGGTCACCGGCCGGCCGAAGCACCTCTACAGCATCTGGGAGAAGATGCAGGTGAAGGGCCGGCCCTTCGACGAGATCTACGATCTGGTCGGTGTTCGGGTCGTCGTGAAGAACGTGCGCGACTGCTACGCCGCGTTGGGCTCGATCCACGCGACCTGGAAGCCGGTGCAAGGGCGATTCAAGGACTACATCGCCATGCCCAAATTCAACCTCTACCAGTCGCTGCACACGACGGTGGTCGGACCGCAGGGCACACCGCTCGAGGTCCAGATCCGCACCGAGGAAATGGATCATCGGGCCGAGGGTGGTGTGGCCGCGCACTACGAGTACAAGGATTCCTCCGAAGCCGGTGAGATGGCGTGGCTGAACCGCATCGTCGATTGGCAGCAGGAGACCGAAGACCCGTCCACCTTCATGGCCAACCTGAAGGTCGATCTCGAGAACGACGACGAAGTCTTCGTGTTCACCCCGAAGGGCGAGGTCGTCTCGCTTCCGGTCGGCGCGACACCGGTCGATTTCGCCTACGCCATTCACACCGAGGTCGGCCACACCTGCATCGGGGTGCGGATCAACGGGCGTTTGGTCGCCCTCGACAGTCGCCTGCAGTCGGGCGACACGCTGGAGGTCTTCACCTCGAAGGTGTCCGGCGCCGGCCCGTCGAAGGACTGGCTCAAGTTCGTCGTGACGCACCGGGCGGCGAACAAGATCCGCCAGTGGCACTCGCGCGAACGCCGCGAGGACGCCATCGAAGAGGGTCGTAACGCGTACAAGGATGCCTTGCGGGCTCAGGGGCTCCCGGTCAAGAAGCTGCTCACCAACGAGTCGATCACCTCGATCTGCGACGCCATGAACTACGCCGATGCCGACACGCTGTGGGCCGCGATCGGCAAGGGTGATGTCGCGGTCGACACCGTGGTCGGCGCGGTCGAGCGGGCGCTGCGCGACGGCCACGAACCCACCGGCGTCCAGATGCCGCCCGCGATCAGCAACCGCCCGCGGCGCCGGGGCTCGAACAGCAGTGGCGTGCACGTCGAAGGGCTCGACGACGTCATGATCCGGCTGTCCCGATGCTGCACGCCGGTGCCCCCCGACGAGATCATCGGTTTCGTCACCCGCGGTCGCGGCGTCTCGGTGCACCGCACCGACTGTGCCAATGCCCGCGAGCTGATGGCCGGCCATGCCGAACGGCTGATGGATGTCGAGTGGACCGCCGATCACGCCGGCGAATTCGTCACCACCATCGAGGTCAAGTCGCTCGACCGGCCGCACCTTCTGGCCGACATCGCCCGCATCGTGGCCGACAACCGCCTCAACATCTTGGCCGCCGACACCGACACCGGCCGCGACCGAGTGTCGCGGATGCGCTTCGAGATCGAGCTCGGCGATGTGAATCATCTCCAGCAGCTCCTCTCGGAGATCCGCGACATCGATCATGTCTTCGACGCCTACCGCATCATGCCCGGCGGTGCCGCCAAACCGCCGACCGAGGCCGATCTCTCCACCAGCTGACCGCGTTTGCATCGGCCGCGAATTGGCACGGCCGACGGGTCGCGGGCCGGTAGCCTCTCGGCGTGGCATCTTCGGTTTTTCGCAGCCCCAAGGGCACGCGCGACGTCATGGCTCCCGAATCCGACCGGCAGCGGGCGCTGGTTGCCGCGTTCGCCGACGTCGCAGTGGCGGCCGGCTATGGCCAGGTGATCTCGCCGATTTTCGAAGACGTGCGGGTTTTCCACCGCTTGGGTGAGGCCAACGACGTCGTCACCAAGGAGATGTACGACTTCGAGGACAAGGACGGCCGCCATCTGGCGTTACGCCCCGAGCTCACCGCTTCGATCGTGCGGGCCTTCGTGCAGCACCGGCCCCGACCACCGTGGAAGGCGTGGTACGAAGGGCCCCAGTTTCGCCACGAGAAGCCGCAGGCCGGCCGCTACCGCCAGTTCACCCAGATCGGCGTGGAGGTCCTGGGCCCCGACGACCCCCACGTCGACGTCGAGGTCATCGCCTTGGCCTGGCGTTTCTACGAGTCGCTCGGGCTGTCCCGGATACGACTCCTGCTGAACACGCTGGGCGACCCCGACTGTCGGCCTTCGTATCTGGTCGCGCTCGAGACCTACCTGAACGATCACCGGGGCGACCTCAGCGAACAGTCACAAGCCACACTGGCCACCAACCCGTTGCGAGTACTCGATTCGAAACGCGAGCCGGATCAAGCGGTCATCGCCGGTGCTCCGCTGATGGTCGACCATCTCTCCGACGACGCCGGCGCTCATTTCAGTGCCGTAACCGACGGTTTGCAGACCCTGGGCATCCCGTACGAGATCTCACCCCGGCTGGTGCGGGGCCTCGACTACTACGTCAAGACCACGTTCGAGTTCGCCGGCGACGCGCTGGAATCAGCCCAGAACGCGCTGGGCGGTGGCGGCCGGTACGACGACCTGGCCGAGCAGCTGGGCGGCCCGGCCACGCCGGGAATCGGCTTCGCGCTCGGCGTTGATCGCATCCTGCTGGCCTGCGATGCCGAAGGGGTGTTCCCCGCGCCGCCCACCGAACCGCAGGTGTTCGTGGTCGACGTCACCGGCGGCGAACAGGCGATGGCGCTCACCGACCAACTCCGGCAGGCCGGCTTGCGGGCCGATCGGGCGTGGGGGAACCGCTCGATGAAGGCTCAGATGAAAGTGGCCGACCGCTCGGGCGCGGCCGTCGCGGTGCTGATCGGCGAGGGGGAGCTGGCCAACGGCACCGCAACCGTGCGCGATCTGCGGGGTGACACCGGCCAACAAGAGGTTTCCCGCACCGACCTGGTGGCTACCCTGCAACAACGATTCGCTTCGACCTGAAACGTAAGGACCCTTGTGACTACCGAACCGTCCAGCGCCGCACCGGGCGATGCATCCCTTCCCGAGGCTCCCTTGTCGGATGGCACTGCGATGCGAACCGATCTGTGTGGCAACTTGCGGTCCAGCGACATCGGCCGTGAGGTCGTCCTGTGCGGCTGGGTCGATCGCCGTCGCGAACACAGCGAGCACTTGGCCTTCGTCGACCTGCGCGACCGCACCGGCGTCATGCAGTGTGTCGTCGACGGCGGGCGCGATCTGCGGTCGGAGTACGTGGTCCGCATCAGCGGCACGGTGCAGGAACGCCACGGCGGCAAGAGCAACGAGAACCTGGCCACCGGCGAGGTCGAACTCCAGGACTGCACCGTCGAGGTCTTGTCGGTGGCCGAGCCGCCGCCGTTCCCACTCGACGAACGCACCGATGTGGACGAGAACATCCGGCTTCGCTACCGCTATGTCGATCTGCGCAAGCCTCGGCTGCAGCACAACCTCCGGGTTCGGGCCAAGGTCAACAGCGCCATCCGCATCGCGATGGAAGAGCAGGATTTCGTCGAGATCGAAACCCCGATGCTCATCGCGTCGACCCCCGAAGGCGCCCGCGACTTCGTGGTGCCCTCCCGCATGAAGCCGGGTTCGTTCTACGCCCTGCCCCAGAGCCCCCAGATCTTCAAGCAGCTCTGCATGGTGGGAGGCATCGACCGCTACTACCAGATCGCCCGCTGTCTCCGGGACGAGGATCTGCGAGCCGATCGCCAGTTCGAGTTCATGCAGCTCGACGCCGAGGCCAGCTTCGTCACCCAGGACGACGTCTACCAGTTCATCAACCATGCGGTCCGCGGCGCGACCGAAGCCGTCACCGGCGTGCGCCCCGGTGAGATTCCCAGCATGACCTGGCACGAGGCCATGGAGCGCTTCGGCAGCGACAAGCCCGACACCCGCTTCGGAATGGAGCTCACCGAGCTCACCGAACTCTTCTCGGCAACCGAGTTCAACGCGTTCAAAGCCGACTGCATCAAGGGCATCAAGGTCGACGGCGGCGCCGAGTACAGCCGCAACCAGCTCGACGGTCTGACCGATGATGTGAAGAGCTGGGGCGGCAAGGGCTTGGTGTGGATGAAGGTCGAGCCCGACCGGTCGCTCAACTCGCCGGTGGCCAAGTTCTGTTCCGACGCCGAGCTCCAGGGCCTGGTCGACACCCTTGACGCCCAGCCCGGCGATCTCTTGCTGATCGTCGCCGACCGGCGGCGCACGGTGCAGAACCTGTTGGGCCGTCTCCGCATCCAGATCGGGCGCCCCCCGGTGACCGAGGGCGGGCTTCACTTCCTGTGGGTCACCGATTTCCCGCTCTTCGAGCTGAACGAGGCGGGCACCCCGGTGCCGGCCCACCACCCGTTCACCATGCCCCACGAGGACGACATCGCCTTGCTCGAAACCGCATCAGGTGAGGGGTTCCTCGACATTCGATCGCAGGCCTATGACCTCGTGCTCAACGGCTGGGAGTTGGGGTCGGGCAGCGTGCGAATTCACCGTTCCGACGTGCAGCAACAGGTGCTGGGGCTGCTCGGCATCGGCGACGAGGAAGCCCAGGCCAAGTTCGGGTTCCTGCTCGATGCCTTCAAGTACGGCGCACCGCCCCACGCCGGGTTCGCCATCGGTATCGATCGGTTGGCTGCGCTGCTGGCCGGCGAGGAGAACATCCGCGAAGTCATCGCCTACCCCAAAACGCAGACCGGGGCCGATCCCATGACCCAGGCGCCGACGCCGATCGACGACGGGCACCTCCAGGAGCTCGGCCTGCGGGTCGTCCCCCAGGACTAGCAGCACCCTGCGACCGGGTGGATCAGCCGGCCAGGAAGTCGACGACGACGCTCTTGGGCGGCGCGGTCGGGAACATCATGCCTTCTTGGGCCATCACCGATTCGGGATCCTGGTAGATCCGGATCTCGACCGCTTCGTGACCGCGGCGGGCGACCGCGGAACTGGAATCGAGGGCCGCGACCGAATGGCCCAGGCGGGTGAGCTCGGCCGCGACGGCGGTGGCCACCTCGCCCGCGGTGGCCTCGGCGGTCCACATCGTGAGCCGCTCGCGGATCTGGTCGGGGCCGTCGTAGTCGCCGACGTTGGCCAGCGGGGCCAGGCCGACGGGCATGGAGATGCCGGCCAGCGACTGGGTCAACGGCGCCGTGATGGTGTCAACCCCGGTGGCCTCGAAGAGACTGCTGGTCGCGGGGGTCGCGCCGGCGATGGTCTGCTCGCGCATGGCGGCGGCGACCGCGGGCTGCAGCATCTCGGGGTCAGCCGAGTCGAGCGGGCCGTCGGGCACGGCCGGGACCGCCTCAGTGGCCGGCTGGACGTCGGCTTCGGGGCGGGCGATGTCGGCCACAAGGGGCGGGAGGCCGAGTTCGGCGCGCCGGGCGGCCGCCACGGCCGGCAGCAGCTGGGTCTCGTCGATGTCGTCCGTCGCCATGGCGGCTGCCTCGGGGTCAGCGCTCAGGGCCGCGAGCGTCCGCATCGACGTCCGGGGCTCGGTGGTTGCTCGCGCTCGTGGTTGGCCGACCGCCGGCTCGCGCGCCGTCATCTCCGGCGTCGGCACCGATGGAGCCGATGCGTCCGACGGGTCGGGCTTCTTGTCGAAGCGCCGCCAGACCAGGATCGCCATCGAAACGCAGAACCAGATCCAGAATCCGTAGACCAAGAACGTCCTCATGTCTGATCCGTCGGCAAATTCGGCGAAAATCTGAAGCGGGGAGGTGCTCGGTAGGATCCAGCCATGGCTGACGATCTCTTCGCCGCCGCGGCGGCCGACCAGCTGGCGGCCAAGGCCCCGCTGGCGGCCCGGCTGCGGCCCACCCGCCTCGACGACATCGTTGGCCAGCAGCATCTGCTCGGTCCCGGCCAGCCGTTGCGGGCACTCATTGAGGCCGACGAGCTGCGGTCGGTGGTGTTGTGGGGGCCACCCGGCACCGGCAAGACCACCTTGGCCCGCGTGATCGCCCGGGCGACGGCCAAGGAATTCGTCGAGCTCTCGGCGGTCAATGCCAGCGTGAAAGACGTGCGGGAGACCACGGCGCGCGCCGATCAACGCTTGGGTGAGCGGGGCGTGGGCACGATCTTGTTCCTCGATGAAGTGCATCGCTTCAACAAGTCCCAGCAGGATGCGCTGCTTCCGTCGGTCGAGAGCGGTTTGCTCGTCCTGATCGGGGCCACCACCGAGAACCCGTTCTTCGAGGTGAACGCGCCCCTCCTGTCTCGTTCCACGCTCTTTCGGCTGGAGCTGCTGGAGCACGACGACCTCCAGGAGCTCCTCCGGCGCGGTCTGGCCGAGGAAAGCGCCCAAGCGACCGATGAAGCGATTGCCCACCTGGCCGAGCGGGCCGCCGGTGATGGCCGCCATGCCCTGACCAGTCTGGAGGTTGCCGTGGCGTTGGCTCGATCGGCCGACGCCCCCCAGGTCGACCTGGGCCATGCCGAAGCGGCGCTCGGCATGAAGGCGCTTCGCTACGGACGCGACGAGCACTACGACATCATTTCGGCGTTCATCAAGAGTATCCGGGGCTCCGACGTCGACGCCGGCCTGTACTGGTTGCAGCGAATGATCGCGGCGGGCGAGGATCCGAAGTTCGTAGCCCGCCGATTGGTGATCCTGGCGTCCGAGGACATCGGTATGGCCGACCCGATGAGCCTGATGGTGGCGACCGCGGCGGTGCAGGCCCTCGAGTTCGTCGGCCTGCCCGAGGCGATGTACGCACTGGGTCAGGCGGTCGTGCACCTGGCCACCGCGCCGAAATCGAACCGGGTCACGCTGGCGCTGCGGTCTTCGGCGGAATCGGCCCAGGCGGCCGGCATGGGCGAGGTCCCGATGCATCTGCGTGACGCCCACTACAAAGGGGCCAAGTCGCTGGGCCACGGCGATGGCTACGACTACCCGCACAACGATCCCCGGGGCTGGGTCGAGCAGCAGTACCGGCCGGCCGAGGTCGCCCACGAGGTCTACTACGAGCCGTCCGACCACGGGTTCGAGGCCGAGGTTGCGGCACGGATGCGAAGCACGCATGCCAACCCTGCGGGTACCGACCCGGCCTAGACTGGGGCGCCTAGATCCAGAAATGGGCGAGCGCACGACCGGAGGTACCCATGTTCAAGCGAGTGATCTGGACCGGTGTTGGCTACGGGCTCGGCGTCGGCAGCTCGGTGCTGGTGCAACGCAAGGTGAAGCGCACCGTCACCAAGACCGTCGAGCGCTACACGCCGGCTCAGTTGCGTGAGCAAGCGGCGGCGAAAGGCCGGGCCGTGGTCGACAAGGCCAAGGTGGCGACCATCGAACTCCGGGCGGTGGCCAAGGACGCTTCGCTGTTCGCCGGCGAACGCCAGGCCGGCTGACCGCCTCCCACTCGAGTCGGACACCAATCGACCAATGGCCGAACAGCGGTAGGCCCAACACCGTTAGACTTCGCAAAAGCATGAATGCCAAAGAACTGCGCGCCGCTTTTGTCGACTTTTTCGCCGAACGAGGCCACACCAAAGTCGACTCGTCCAGCCTGATTCCGCACGACAACACCTTGCTCTTCACCAACGCGGGCATGGTGCCGTTCAAACCGTTCTTCGTCGGCGACGAGACACCTCCGTACAACCGGGCCGTCTCGATCCAGAAATGCGTCCGGGCCGGCGGCAAACACAACGACCTCGACGAAGTCGGCCGCACCACCCGCCATCTCACCTTCTTCGAGATGATGGGCAACTTCAGCTTTGGCGACTACTTCAAATCCGATGCCATCCCCTTTGCCTGGGAATTCGTCACCGAGGTGCTGAAGCTCGACACCGATCGGCTGTGGGTCACCGTCCACCTGACCGACGACGAAGCCGAGGCGATCTGGCGCGACGACGTCGGTGTGTCACCCGACCGCATCCAACGCCTCGACGAGGACAACTGGTGGCGGATGGCCGACACCGGTCCGAATGGTCCCTGCTCGGAGATCTTCTACGACCTCGGCGCCGAATACGGCGACGATGGTGGTCCGGCCCACGGGGGAGAGGATCGCTTCATCGAGATCTGGAATCTGGTCTTCATGCAGTTCGACCAACAGGCCGATGGCCGGCAAATCCCGCTGCCCAAGCCCAGCATCGACACCGGCGCCGGGCTCGAGCGCACGCTCAGCGTGCTGCAGGGCGTCGATTCCGTCTTCGGTACCGACGAATTCCAGACCCTGCTGGCCACCGCGTCCGAGGTCACCGGCGTCGCCGACGGCGCCGCGCCGGCGTCGGACGTCTCCTTGCGCATCCTGGCCGACCATGCCCGCTCGACCACGATGCTGGTCAGCGACGGCGTCGTGCCATCGAACGAGGATCGCGGTTTCGTGCTGCGCCGCATTCTGCGGCGTGCCGTCCGCCACGCATACCTGCTCGGCGTCGAGACCCCGGTCATGCCGCAGATGGTCGACACCGTGGTGACGTTGCTCGGAGACAACTACCCGGATCTCGTCAAGAACCACGATCGCATCCGGTCCACGATCGAGCGCGAGGAGCTCAGCTTCCGCCAGACCCTGGCCAGCGGTTCGGCCATGCTCGATGCCCGATTCGCCGAACTGGAACCGGGCGGCGCGCTGCCCGGCGAGGTCGCCTTCGAACTGCACGACACCTACGGGTTTCCGCTCGAGGTCACCCGTGAGATCGCTGCGGAACGAGGCTTCGACGTCGATGTCGAGGGCTTCGACGCGGCCATGGCCGATCAACGCGGTCGGGCCAAGGCGGCCCATGCGGCCAAGTCGGGGGCCTCCGACGTCGATGTCTCGGCGTTCCGGGGGGTGGCCGACTCGAGCGGCGACACCGAGTTCACCGGCCGGGCCGAGCTGGAATCGACGGCCACCGTGCTGCTGGTCACCGACGACTCGATCGTCCTCGACCGCACGCCGTTCTACGCCGAATCAGGCGGCCAGATCGGCGACACCGGCACCATCGCGACCTCCACCGGCACGGCCACCGTGTCCGACACCACCTATGCCTTGCCCGGTGTCGTGCGCCATCACATCGCCGAGACCACCGGTTCGATCGAAGTCGGGCAGGAAGCCACCGCCGCCGTCGACGCCGAGCGCCGGGGTGCCATCGCCCGCAACCACACGGCGACCCACATCCTGCACTGGGCGCTGCGATTGGTCGTCGGTTCTCACGCCCAACAGCAGGGTTCCTGGGTCGGCCCCGACCGCCTGCGGTTCGACTTCAACCATTTCGAAGCGCTCACCGCCGAACAGCTCGCCGAGATCGAGGATCGGGCCAATGCCGAGATCCTGGGCAATGCCAGCTGCCGGCACTACGAGACCACCAAGGACGAAGCCGAGGCGGCGGGAGCCATCGCCTTCTTCGGCGACAAATACGGCGACATCGTGCGGGTGCTCGAAGCCGGGCGGAACTCCATCGAGCTGTGCGGCGGCACCCACGTCGGCGCGCTGGGCGATATCGGCCCCCTGAAGATCATCTCCGAATCCTCGATCGGATCGAATCTGCGCCGGGTCGAGGCCATCACCGGGGCCGGCCCGATCGAACGCCTCCGCCAACGCGAAGCCACGCTGGCCGAACTCGCCGAACTGGTGGGGGTACCAGTTCCGGAACTGGCCGACGGCCTGCGCAAGCGCTTGGCCGACACGAAAGCCCTGCGCAAGAAGGTGGCCGAACTCGAACAGGCTGCCGCGCTGGGCTCCACCGGCGATCTCGTCAACACTGCGGTCGACGGTGTGGTCGTGGCTCGGGTCGATGGTCTCGATCAGGCGGCTCTGCGCGACCTGGCGGTGGCAGTCCGAGACGACGTATCGATCAAGGCGGTCGTGCTCGGCTCGGCGCCCAGTGGGGGCGGCGCAGCCCTCGCGGCCGCGGTCACCGACGACAGCGGCTTCGATGCGGGCGAGCTGATTGCCGAGGGCAAGAAGGCCATCCAAGGCGGTGGCCGTCCCGCGCCCGATCTCGCCACGGCCGGCGGTAAGAACCCCGATGGCCTCGACGACGCCCTGGACGCGGCCCGAGCAGCGGCCGGGTTGTCGGCCTGACCGATGCGAGCCTTGGCCCTGGACTTGGGGTCCAAGCGCATCGGCGTCGCGGTGAGCGACAGCGACGGCCGGGTGGCGACCCCGATCACCACGATCCACCGCTCGGGCAACCGGGCTCGCGATCACCGAGCCGTGGCCGACCTGGTGGCCGAGTGGGAGGCCGAGATCGTGGTCGTGGGCCTGCCGCTTTCGCTCGACGGATCGGTCGGCAAGGCGGCCAAACGGGCACTGGCCGAGGTCAGAAACCTCGGTGCCACCCTTTCGGTACCCGTCGAGACCTACGATGAACGTTTGACTACGGTTACCGCCGAACGGGTCCTGGTCGAACAGCAACTCGACGGTCGGGCCCGACGCCAGGTGGTCGACCAGGTTGCTGCGTCGATCATCCTGCAGGCGTGGCTCGATCACCGAGCCAATACCCCTCCCGGCGACACCCCTCCCGACGACAGCAGTGGCCCAATGACAGCAGTGGATGCAAGCGATGGCTGACGACAACGATCTGAGCGTGGACGACGCCGCCGACCCCGAGGCCGGCGACGGGCCCCGTTTCGTCACTCTCGAGGATCTGGGGGCGGACACCATCTCGATCGAGACGCCGGCACCGACGGTGGCCGACACGGAGCCTCGGGCCGCCGCCGCCAGCTGGGCGGCAACCCCCAAGGCTCGGGTCGGGGCCGCCGACGGGCCGGTGCCCGAGGTCTATCCGCCGACGCCGCACGCCACCCGGCCCGCGCCGTCCGAGCCGGTTCCGGCCGGTGACTACGATCCGCAGCTCGGGCAGTATTTCGACGAGCGTGATTTCGCTCGTTTGCCCCGTCGATCCGGCCCGCTGCGACGGGCGTTGATCATCTTGGGGGTGCTTTTGGTCGTGTTCCTGGTCGGCCGGTCGGCCTGGAACCAGTGGTACGACAACCAGATCACGCCCGACGGTCCACCCGGTGAGACCGTCGCCTTTCGGGTCGAGACCGGCTGGACGCTGAACCAGGTCGCCGATGCGCTCGAGAGCGAGGGCATCGTCACCGATGGCTTCTGGTTCCGGCGGTGGTGTAGTGGCAAGACCTTCTCCGATCTTCCCGCGGTGGCGCCGGCCGAACTCGGCGAGCGGGCCCAGGACATCCTGGCCGCGCTGGACAACAGCGAGATCGACGGCAGCAGCAACCTCTGCGAGTTCCAGGCCGGCGACTATCGCATCGCCACCAATATCACCTTCGAGGCCGCCGCGGCCTCGCTGTTGCCCGGGCCCGAACCGGTCGAGTTCATCAATGTACGCATTCCCGAGGGGCTCACCGTCGATCAACTGGCCAGCCGGTTGGTGGCCGAGAACCCCGACTACAGCCTGGAGGACATCGAAGAGGCCTTGGCCGGCCAGGTGATCGACTCCACCCTGTTCGACAGCGATCGGGTGGTGTTCGTGCCCGGCTTCCGGACCATTCTCGAGGGTCTGTTGTTCCCGGCGAACTACGACGTCGCGGAGGACAAATCCAGCGACGAGATCGACATCTTGGTGCGGATGGCTCGAACCATGGAGGCCCGTTTCGACGATTCGGTCGAGTCGGTGGGGCGGGATCCGATCATCGAAGAGCTCGGTCTCAGCGACTACGACGTGATCATCATCGCTTCGCTCATCGAGGAAGAAGCCAAGATCGACGCCGATCGGGCCAAGATCGCGAGGGTGATCTACAACCGTCTGGTGCGCGACGAGCTCCTGGGCATCGATGCAACGACCCGGTATGCCTTCGACAAGGCACCGGGGGAGCCGTTGCTCGAGAGCGAGTTGCAGAACGACACCAATCCGTACAACACCCGAGCGGTGCGGGGGTTGCCGCCGACGCCGATCGCGGCACCCGGCCAAGCCAGCATCGAAGCGGCCCTGGCGCCCGAACCGGGCGAGTGGATGTTCTACGTCCTGACCAACGAGAACGGCGTCGACGGCGCCCACCACTTCAGCCTCGACGCCGCCGAGCACGAGCAATACGTGCAGGTGTGCCGCGAGCTCGATCTCGGGTGCTGAGCGGTCACACCCGCCTGGCGGCCGTGATCGGCTCTCCGGTTCGACACTCGTTGTCGCCGGCGATTCACAACGCGGCCTTCGAAGCGAGCGGTCTCGACTGGGCCTACGTGGCCTTCGAGGTCGCGCCGGGGCAGGGCGAAGACGCGGTTCGGGCGATCGGGCCGCTCGGCATTGCCGGTCTGTCGGTCACGATGCCTCACAAGCAGGCTGCGTGGCGGGCCGTCGACCAGCGCACCCGAAGCGCCGAGTGGCTCGGCGCGGTGAACTGTGTAGTGAGCACGGACGGTCGCCTGGTCGGACACAACACCGACGGCGCCGGCTTCGTGCGCGGTCTGGCCCACGACGCGGGGTTCGAACTGGCGGGACGCTCCGCACTGGTGTTGGGGGCCGGAGGTGCGGCGCGCGCCGTGATCGCCGCGCTGGCCGACGCCGGAGCCGCTGACGTCGCCGTCTGGAACCGGACCGCGTCGAAGGCGGCCGATGCCGCGACATTGGCCGGGTCGAACGGGCGAACGATCCCTGCTCCTGATCCCGGCGGCTTCGATCTCGTGGTCAACGCCACCCCCTGCGGTATGACCGGCGACATCTCCCTGCCCTGCTCGGTCGATGCCATGTCGGACGACCAGGTGGCGGTCGATCTGGTCTATGAGCCGGCCGAAACGCCGTGGCTGGCCGCGTTGCGGGCCCGAGGAGTAGCGGCCTTCGGCGGCCTGTCGATGCTGGTGTTCCAG
>JABDJW010000096.1 GCA_013002375.1 Acidimicrobiales bacterium
TTTGTCCATCATGATGGACTTGCGGTCGTCGAGTTCGGCCTTGACCTGACCGAACTTCGACTCGAGATCCTCGCGGGTGATCTTGGTGTTGTCGCTCATGATTCCCCTCCGCGGAAGATGACAAGGGCGGTGAGCCCGGTGAGACCCACCGCGCCGAACCAGGCCAGCAGGTAGGTGAGCCAGTCGTGGGCGGGCCAGACGTCCTGCAGCCAGCGCAACAGCCCGAGGACCAGGAGAATGCTGCCGAACAGCACGAGCACCGCACCGATGACACCCCACTTGAAGAACGTGCTCAGGTGCTTGAGCGGATCGACGATCTCCTGTTTGGCGTACGCCTTGACCATGTCGATCGCTTCGCTGATCGCGTTGCCGCTCTCTGCCACCGGGGTTGGCCTCCTCGACCGTTCGTGCCCTAAATGCCGCCACACCCTAGCCGCTCGACGCATCGCGTACGTATCCGTACCGCCCGCGCGGCGTGGATCAGTCGAGTTCAGTACCCGGCTGCAGGCGGGCGCGTAAGAGCATCTGCTGATCCTCGACCATCGCCGCCAGCATCGTCATCCGCTCGTCAGCTGACGGGGCGGTCAGAAGGCGGTACTGGTCGACCGGCCCGATCGGAGCGATTGCGCACGCCTGGTAGGCGGCGAGCGCCGGATCATCGGAGAGTTCGACCGTCGGTCGAACGGCAGCCTCGCCGAGCGCCAGCTTCAGCTTGAGTGCATCGCGGAGCGGTTCGAGTAGAGCTTCGAACGTCGCAACTCCGGCGGCGGTCGGTGGTGGCTCGTCCCAGTCCTCGACCTCGGCCAACGGGTACGGATCATCCTCGGCCCACTGCCGCACCCGGAACCGGCTACGCCCCACGGCGAGGATGGCCCACCGGCCGCCGGGCAGGACATCGGACTCGACGATCTCGGCCTTGGTGCCGACATCGAACCGGTGATCGCCACCGCCGACCTCGAAGCCTCGCTCGATCAGGACGATGCCGAACATGCCGTCGGAGGTCAGACATCGTTCGACCAGCGCCTGATAGCGCGGCTCGAAAACGTGAAGCGGCAGGGCCAAACCGGGCATGAGCACGCTGCCCAGCGGGAACATCGGCAACTCGGTGATCATCGAGCTTCAGCCCGATTCGGCGGGCGCCGGCGCGAGCTCGCCCAGATCGGGCCCTTCGGGCCAGGACACCAGATCGGCGCCCATCTCGCCTTCGATCGCCTTGGCCCGGGTGAACTCGAGATCCTCCGCATTTGCGATGTAGGCGAAAGTCAGCAACGTGGGATCGTCGGTGTCGTCGCCGGCCAGCGCGAAACCAGCCAGCGCGCTGACCTGGTTCAGCGAGCCGGTCTTGGCCAAGATCCGGCCCCTGACCGTTTCGTCCTCGAACCGCTCGCGCAGCGTGCCGGTCTCGCCGGCGATCGCCAAACCGGCGGCCAGCGCGGAATCGGGGCCGGCTTGGTCGAGCAGTTCCACCAAGGCGCTACAGCTGAGGGCATTGAGCGACGAGAGTCCCGACCCATCGGCCGATCGGGTCGCTTCATCGGGGATCCCGAGTTCGACCAACACGTCGTCGAGGACGGTGACCCCCGCATTGGTGGTGGGCTCGCCGGCGACCGCCCAACCGAGCTCCTTCACGAGCAATTCGGCGGTCGTGTTGTCGCTGCTGCCGAGCATCTGGCCCACGATTGCGGTCAGCGGGGCGGACTCGAGCGATCCGAGGAGGATCAGGCCCTCGGGTGCGATACCGGAGCGGGCCGAGCGTTCGATGACGACGCCCCGGTCCTCGAGCAGGTCATCGAATTCCGCAGCGGCGGTGGTGGCAGGATCGGTTGCTGCGGTCGCGAGCGAGTTGGCATCGGAATCGGTCGGCCATTGGCTGAAGGCGTCGTTCACCGACAGCGCCGTCAGCGGGCCGCTCTGGTTCTGGGGCCGGTCGCCTTGATTGGTGAACCGGGCCGGCCAGCTGTCGACATAGCGCTGGGTGTCATAGCGGGTCTCGTCGCCGACGACCGCACCGGTCACCCTGGTCAGGCCGGCATCGACGAGATCCTGGGCCAACCGCTCGAAATCGGTGAAGAGTTGCGGCTCGGGGTAACGCCCGATGTACGCAGCGGTGGCCAACACTGGATCGCCACCGCCGATGAGCCACAGATCGCCATCGAGCACCCCACCATCGAGCGGCTGCACCGCAGAGACGGTGGTGGTGAAGGTGTAGTCGGGACCCAACGCTTCGAGGACCCCGGCCCCGCTCACCACCTTCTGCGCCGACGCCGGCACCAGCGGCGTCGTGGGATTGTGGCTGTAGATCGGCCGACCGGCCCGGCTCACCACCAGGCAGGTGTCGGCCGGTGAATCGGCGATGATGCCGTCGAGCTCGGCCGCCAGGGCCGCATCCGCGGTGGGGGCGACGATGAATTCGGGCAGCCGCCGAGCACTCAGGACCGGGGTGACCGTTCGCTCGGTCAGCGGCCCGGCCTCGGTCGCGACATCGGCAACCGTGCCGCCGTCGGCGGACTGGGCAATGACGTAGAAGACCAGGGCGGCCAGGGCGAGACCGATGGGGAGGGTGAAACGCCGCACGGCCGAGATGCTAGTGGCTCACCCCCCGAGACGGCAGACGGCCGCCCGACCCCTTCGTCCCGGATCCTCGACCGGGCATCCTCGACCGGGCATCCTCGACCGGGCACCCTCGTCCGGGCACCCTCGTCAGGGAGAACCCTGTATAGGTTTACCGGCATGGAGATTCTCGCCGCGCTGTTCATCGACTCGATCGATCTCCGATCGGTTCCTGGGCCGTCGACCCGCATCGACCTCACCGGCGTGCAGTTTTCGGCGGTGGCCCCGACTCCTCCGCCGCTCGTGTGGTCGCCCCACTTGGTGGTGATCGTGCATGCGCCGGCCGACGACAAGGGCTCGGCCGCCCTCGAAGTCGTCTACACCCGCGACGGTGAGCAAATCGCCCGCAATGTCCAGCCGTTGCAGGTCGAGCCGGGCAAATTCAACTATCGCCTGGTGCGGGCCGAACTCGAGTTTCCCGACTACGGCAGCATCGAGGCCCGTTGCCGCCTCGACATGGGCGCCGAGACGGTGGTGCCGTACACCCTCCTGCCTGCGCTCGACGACCAGACGGCGACGAGCGGTGAGCAGTGAGCGTGCGGTCGTACGGCGCGGCGGCGTCGGAGCACCCGCTCGCCACCCACGCCATCGGTGAGGTCGTCGGCGACGTCATCGAGCAGGTCGGCGTCGAACCCGATCTCGCACTGTTGTTCGTCACCGCGGCCCACGTGGGCGTGATCGAGGACATGGTGGGCGTCGTGCGCGAGGTCCTCCGACCCGACACCCTCGTGGGCGTCACCGC
The DNA here is from genome assembly GCA_013002375.1 of Acidimicrobiales bacterium. GTDB lineage: Bacteria > Actinomycetota > Acidimicrobiia > Acidimicrobiales > SHLQ01 > JABDJW01. Next base: position 3,353 of record JABDJW010000096.1, read on the forward strand.
GGTCACCGTGATCGGCGGAGGCCGCGAGATGGAGGACGTCCCGGCGGTCGCCTTGTGGGCCGGCAACCCCGGGCGCTGCGAGGCCGTGCGCTTCGAATCGATCACCACCGACGACGGTGCTGTCGTCACCGGCATGCCGCACGCAGCGGCCGACGGTGA
>JABDJW010000100.1 GCA_013002375.1 Acidimicrobiales bacterium
TAGATGTCGGAGTCGTTCTGCTTCCAGAAGAACGCGACGTCGTAGGCCGGCGGGGCTTCGTCGACGCGGACCACGGGTTGCGGGCGGTCGGGCGTTGCGGCCCGCTTCCTGAGATACAGCGAGTTGACCGCTTCGTGCAGCGGGCCCGATGCGTGGTGGGGCTCGGCGGAGCGCGCGGCGCGGGCTCTCGAGATCGCCTCATCCAGTCGGGCCCGATTCACGGCCATGCCCAACTCGCTCAAGAAGCGCTCCTGCAGCATCCGGCGATCGTTGTCCGAAGGGCTCCGGGCCAGGAGCGCCTCCATCTTCGTCGTGAGCTCACCGGGGAGGTACGTGTGGACGAGCCCGGCCGATTCAAAGTCTGCGAACACCTCCATCTTGGGCACCAGCACCGGGCACCCCACCGCGGTCGCATCGGAGATCTTGGCCGGGACCTGATACTGGCTGATGGCCGAATCGGGCTCCTGGGCCAGCACGACCAGGTCAGCGGCCGTCATGATCCGGCCGAGCTCATCCATGCTGCACGGACCATGGGTCACATACAGATGATCGGCATCGGCGACCCGCTGGTCGACGAACGACTTCACCTCCCGGTCGCTGGTGGTGGTGAAGACATGGAGGCGCACGTCGTCGCGACCGATCTCGCTCAGTGCAGCCACGATGTCCTGCACGCCCTTGTGCTCGCGCACGGTGCCGATGAACAACACGGCCAGTTCGTCGGTCAGGACGCCGCAGCGAGCTCGGGCCAACGCCCGCGTGGTTCGATATCGGTCGGAACCGGGGGTCGGGCCCGGATTGCGGGCGTGACGCACGGTGATTCCCCCGTAGCGCGCCGCGAGCGGGCCGCTGACCACGGTGCGGGCATCGAAGTACGACAGGCACTCGTCGGCCAGCTTGGTGGCCGGCTCGTCGAGCAGCTGACCGATCATGCCCGAGCGGGCCGCCTCGAAATCGTCCGAGGTGCGGTGGTCGGCGAACGTCAACTCGTCGTCGTCGAGGTCGACGATCAAGGGCGCATCGCTCCATTCCGCGATCATCGTGGCCAGATGGACGCCGGGTAGGCGGCTCTTGCTGCACAGGACGATGTCGTATTTGTCCTGGAGCGCGGCGGCCAAGGCCTTGGGGAGATAGTCGCTGACGTCGGTGGCCGGGAAACTCCTCACCTGCAACTGCGCACCGGACAACGGCGGCCACAGGCTGGTCCCGAAACGTGACCACATCGGACCGATGAGGTCGACCTTCCAGTCGGCTTGGAGAAGGCGAACCAGTACGTAGGCGCGGCCGACCGGGTTGTGGGCGAGATCCCAGCTCACGACCGCAGCCCGAGGCTTGACCCCATCGGCCGGCGTTGCGCCGGCGGCCGCCATGGCCTCGGTGATGCGGACCAAGTTTCGCGCCGCGCGCTCAGCCGCGACCGCGTTGCCTTCACGGGTCATCGAAAGGCCCGGGGGTCGAGCCACTTCGTCACGCCTTTCAGCACCGCGCCGAGCTGGCGATGATCGGATTCGGACGACGGATCCGAGTAGGCCAGGTGGACCTCGAAGGTCCGGCCGATGGCCGGTGCCGCCGCATCGATCGCGAGGATCGAATGGGCGTCACGAGCCAGCTCGCCGGAGCCGACTTCCTCGCCGTCGGCCAGCACCAGGAAGCGTTTTGGCGGAAGCTCCGGGTTCGGCGGCAGGTAGAGGTGCAGATCAAGCCGCTCGGTCGACTCGGCGGTGACCGAGAAAACACTCTGCACCCAGTCGTCGTCATAGGGCTGCGGCGCCACAGTGACCGGTGCGAGCACCGCCGCGGCCGACGGGTCGATCGCCACGGTCTCGACATCGTCCCCGCGCTGCAGTTCGAGCGACGGGCGACCCACACCTCCCGTCGGGGCGGTCACGCTGGCGGTGCCTACGATCGCGTCGATGGTCGTGATGGGCGATGCCGGTAGCAGCATCGAGAGCTGGCGGGCTCCGTCGGCATCGATCGAGTACAGCCGACCGGCGCGGCGCACACACCAGTTGGTGGCACCCGGCCGCAACACCAACTCGACCGGCGTGATGTCGCCCCGCACCGGTTTGGCCTGACCGGTGACGAGACCGTACCCGGACAGGGCCTGCTCACGGGCCGTTCGGAGCACTCGTTTTGCGCCGCGACGCGCCGTGGAGATGGTGGAAACGGCGTCGCCGCGGGACGTGACCATTTGGTCCAGGGTACCGGCAACCCTCCGGGTGCGGTAAATGAGACGCCTGTACCATGGGCCGGTGTCCTCCGACTCAGCGCCCCTCGTCGTCATGGCGGGTATGCACCGCAGCGGGACGTCGTTACTGGCCAACGCGCTGGGCCGGCTCGGCCTGCACCTCGGGCACCCCGATGCGCTCATGGGCGCAGCACCCTCGAACGTGCACGGCCACGGCGAACTGTACGCCGTAGCCCGGTTGAACGACGCGATCCTGGCCGCATGCGGCGCGCACTGGGCCGCGCCACTCGCGATCGAATCGGCCCGGTTCGACGAGCTGGCCGCCGGCGAGTTGGGCGATCGGGCCCGATCCCTCTTGGGGGCCGAGTTGACCGGCGTGCAGTTGATCAAGGATCCCCGCTTCTGCCTCACGCTGCCGTTCTGGCGAACGGTGTTCGCCGGCCGCCCACTGGTACTCCTCACGCCATGGCGTCACCCCCAGGCGGTCGGCCGATCACTGGCCTCCCGCAACGACTTCCCCTCCGCCTACGGCGAACGGCTCTGGACGATCTATCACCACCGACTGGCCGTCGCCGCCACAGGACTTCCTCGCCTCATCGTGGCCCACCGCTCGGTGGTGGATGAATCCGTTCCGACGCTGACCGCGGTGGTCCGATGGTTGGCTGAACACGGCATCACCGCAGACCCGCCGGACACGACCACCATCGCGCTCGATCCCGACAGCGTGCATCACCAGGGCGATCGCGACCTCACCGATTCCGAGCAGGCACTCCTCGCTGATCTCGCGGCCGATCGGCCGCGGTCGCCGGTTGACGACCCAATTGACGACCCAATTGACGACGCGGTAGCGGACGTGTTCTTCGGCGCGGTCGCGGCGTTCGCCAACCAGCGCGATCACTACCGCTTCAAGCTCAACGAACTTCGGGCTCGGCAGCAGAGCGACTAAAACTCGGACCGTGCCCCACGAGTCCGATTCCGAACACACCATCAATCTGGCGCTGGCCGACAGCACTGCGCCCCCGGCTTCGCGCCCCTATCCGCGGGGCAAGCCCAACGTCGTCGTCATCGTGCTCGACGACCTGGGATTCGCCCAGCTCGGCTGTTACGGCTCGGATCTCGAGACGCCCAACATCGATCGGCTCGCCGCACGCGGGCTTCGGTTCACCAACTTCCACACCACTGCCGTTTGCTCGCCGACGCGGGCCTGCATCCTCACCGGCCGCAACCACCACCGGGTCGGCATGGGAATGCTGCCCGACATGCCGGTGAACTACTTCGCATACCGCGGCCAGTTCCCCGACTCGGCCGGCACCATCGCCGAGGTCCTGCGCGACCAGGGCTACTCGACGACCTGCATCGGCAAGTGGCATCTGGTACCGCGCGACCAGCGGGCCACCGGTCCGTTCGACATGTGGCCCACCGGCGTGGGCTTCGAGCGCTACTACGGCTTCCTCAACGGCGAGACCAACCAGTGGACCCCCAACCTGATCCGCGACCAGAACCACGTCGAACCGCCGGCGACACCCGATGAGGGCTACCACCTCGACGCCGACCTGGCCGACGAAGCGATCAGCCAGCTGCGCACGCTGCGGCTGCTCAACCCGGATCGACCGTTCCTGCTCTGGTACGCCACCGGCTCACCCCATGCACCCCACCAGGCTCCGCCCGAGTGGATCGATCGCTACGCCGGGCGCTTCGACGACGGCTGGGACGTTTGGCGGGAGCAGACCTTCGCTCGCCAGAAGAAGCTCGGCGTCGTGCCGGCCGACGCCGAGCTGAGCGAGCGACCCGAGTGGGTCGACGCATGGTCCGACATCGATCCCGAGCGTCAACGTCTCTACGCCCGCATGATGGAGGTGTTCGCCGGCTTTCTCTCCCACACCGATCATCACATCGGCCGACTGCTCGATCATCTCGACGAGACCGGCCAGGCCGAGAACACCATCGTCATGCTGGTGAGCGACAACGGGTGTTCGGCCGAGGGCGGGCCCAATGGCAGCTGGAACCAGCTCCGGCACTACATCACCGACCTCGACGACGACCTGGCCCGTGAGTTCGAACACTTCGACGATCTCGGCGGTATGAAGTCGAGCGGCCACTACCCCTGGGGCTGGGCGCTGGCCGGCAACACGCCGTTCCGACGCTGGAAGCGGTACACCTACGAAGGCGGCGTGCGCGACCCGTTGATCATCGCCGGGCCGAGCATCACCGACGCCGGCGACCTGCGCCACCAGTACGTGCACGCGATCGATCTCCTCCCCACCGTGCTCGACATCGCCGGTATCGATCCCCCGGCCGAGCTCGGGGGCGCGGAACAGCTCTTGCACGATGGGGTGAGCATCCGGGCCGCGCTCGAATCGGCGACCGCGGCCGATCCCCGCACCGCGCAGTACTACGAGTGTTGGGGAAGCCGGGCGATGTACGCCGACGGCTGGAAGGCGGTCACCAACCACGTGAACCAGCTCACCAAGCAGGAGCGGGAACTGGTCGCCGGCAGCGCCGACTTCGAAGACGACGAGTGGCAGCTGTTCGACACCCGGGCCGATTTCGCGGAGTCGCACGACCTCGCCGCCGAACACCCGGAGAAGCTGGCCGAACTGATCGCCCTCTGGCTCGACGCCGCGGAACGCAACGACGTCCTGCCAATCGACGACGGCCGCACCAACCGTCAGGCCCAGCTGCACCTGCCCTGGCTGAACTTCCAGAGCAGCCATCGGCTCCGCTCCGGCGACAAGATCCACGAGGCCCACTCCCCCGTTCTGCTCGGCGGGTTCCGCATGCTGGCCACGTTCTCGGAGGGGCTGGCCTCCGAGGCCACCGGGTTGCTCGCCGAACAAGGCGACTGGATTGCCGGGTGGGCGTGGTACCTGCGCGACGGTCGGGCGACGTGGCTCCTCACGTTCGACGGCCTCGAGCACCGGGTGAGCGGCGCGGCGCCGGCCGGCACCCAGATGCTGACCATCAATGCCGCGCCCCGCCGCGACGGCAACACGATCACCGGATTCGACCTCGAACTGTTCGCCGATGAAGCGTCGATCGCCACGGGCGAGATCACCAACGAGTTCCCCGGCGCGATCTCGCCCGATGGGTCGTTCCTCACCGTCGGGTACGGGCGCCCCTTTCCGGTGTGCGACGACTACGAGCCGCCGTTCCCGGCGCCGACGAGCTTCGCCGAACTCGTGGTCGACGTCGGTCCGCCTCCACCCCTCGACTTCGAGGCCGAGTTCGAACGCATCATGCGCCATCAGTAACCGATCGATACGACGCCCCGGCGAGCTTCTCCGAAGACGCCGCGACCGGTAGCATGGGGAGACCGCGCGAGCGGACGCGGCATCGTGAAGAAAGCGCCGACCCGTATGGCTCCAACCGATATTGCCCACCGCACGGCCGAGGGGGCGTTCGCCCGGCAGCTCGACGATCTCATCCTGCCCCAGTGGTGGACGGGTACCGCAGCTCGCGACGCCGCGGAGTTCACGATCGATGCCGGCCCCTACGCCGGCTCCGGCGCCCTGCACGAGAATCCCGAGTTGGCCGAACGGATGCGCTCGACCTTCGACCGAGTCGGGCTGGTGCATCTGGTGAACACCGGCTTGACCGAACTGGCCGACATGCGGCTGGCCGCCCGGATCGTCCTCGATGCCGAAATGGCCTATGAAGGTGGCGCCAACCCCCGCGTTCCGATCGAGCCGAACGTCTACGAGGTCGGCGCACCCCTCGCCGCCCACCTGCACTACCACCACGAGATGGCCTATATCGGCCAGAGCACCAAAATGGTTGCCTTCTTGGCCAAGCAGGTCCTGCCCTGGCGCGGCGCCACCTGGGTCTCCGACAGTGTGGCTGCCACCGAAGCCCTTCTGGAGACCGACTTCGGCCGGAAACTGGCCGACAAGGGGGTCTGCTACCACCGGCTGCTGACCGACCGCGACGCCTACGCCGACCGGATCGAAGAGGGTGTCTACAACCATTGGCAGCGATCGCTGAGCACCGACGACCCCGCGATCGCCGAGGAGCGAGCTCGCGAACGCGGCCTGGTCACCGAATGGGGCAACGAACGCCTCCTGCGCACCAAGTACTACGTGTCGGCCTTCGAGTACTTCCCCCAGATGGATCGCAACCTGCTCTACTGCAGCGTGGCCGACCATGGCATGTGGTTCGACGCCT
>JABDJW010000154.1 GCA_013002375.1 Acidimicrobiales bacterium
AACGACGAGAAGATCGACGCGATCGCCGATGCCGCGGACAAGTCCGATGGTGCCGCGGCCGAAGACGAGCAGCTGATTGCCGATATCGAAGAGGCCCCGGTGGATCAGGCCGGCGACATCGTGCGCAAGTGGTTAAACAGCCACGCCGACCCCGACAAGACCGAAACGAAACACCAGAAACAGCGCCGGTTGCGCGGTATGAAACGGTTCGAGACCAAAGACGGTCTGGAAGCGCTGCTCGCGACCGGCGACAGATCATCGATCGACGAGATCTGGAACCTGCTGAACCAGGATGCCGATGCCGCGTATCGAGCGGCCGGTGGTCGCGATGTGCCCGGCGGCAAACACGCCACCACACCTCTCCAACGCCTCTACGACGCGTTCGTTGGCCGTATCACCGGCGGCGTCGAGAACGAAGACGGCGACCAGAAGCCGTCGGCCCGGGCCGACACCGGCCGGCCGACCGTGTTCGCCTCGCTCACCCTCGACCCAGACACCGGCGAAGTCTCCCGAGCCGAACTAGCCGGCGGCGGGCCCCTCCCCCAGTCCGTGCTCGACCGGATCATGTGCAACGCCGACATCATCGCCGCTGCGTTCGACCAAACCGGCGAGATCCTCTGGCAGGGCCGCAAGGTGCGCACCACGACCGCAGCGCAATACAAAGCCTTGATCGCTCGAGATGGCGGCTGTGTCCTCTGCGGCGCCCACTACCTCCTGTGCGAAGCCCACCACCTACTGCCCTGGAACGCCCCCGACAAAGGCAAAACCAACGTGGACGAAATGGCCCTGCTCTGCCAGAGCTGCCACCACTACGTTCACGACAACAACCTCACCCTCGTCAGAGCCGGACCCGCCCCGCCAGGCGAGCGAAAACCCACGAACAACCGAGCAAAGGTCACCGACCCCAACCGGTCGAAGACCAAAGCCGCCCAACCGGGTACGGAGAGCGCCGCCCCACCAGGTGGTGAGAAGCCGGCCGACCGACCGCGGATCACCTGGCAAACCCGACCCGCGACGGCCCTCGAGACTCCGCCACCTCGACCCGGGGTGAAATGAGGCTTGGGTCACGCGCCGGAACGCACGACGAGCTGGGCGCTACCAATCGAGTCGAAGCGGTTCGGATAGCCGGACCAGGTGGCGTTATCGACGGGCCGGAAACGCGGCCCGCAAGACGAGCCGGCCTGCCGTGCCGGCGCCGAACCCAACCAGGATGTTCAGCGCGGCCAACACCATGGCCGCGACAGGATGACCGTCGACCACAAAGGCCCACGCCACCGAAGCGCCCGCCGCCAGGGCGACGAGCCACCGACCTGCTACTCGATCAACTCCGAACGCCAGCCAGAACCCACCGAGCACGAGCATCGGGATCATGGCAACTCGAACTCGGGCCCGTGCATCGCGGCGATCGCATCGAGTACCGGCCGGCGGGTCCGGAGCTTCGTGCCGGCGTGGGCCGCCATGTCGACAGCGGCCAAGCGCTCGGCCCCGGCCCGCGCTGCGTCAGCCAACCTGTCGGGCGCGACCAATTCGTGGAAGAACCCGGCCCGTTGGGCGCCGGCTGCGTCGTACAGCGTTCCGGTGACGGTGGCGTGATCGAACCACGCCGGCACCAGCTGATGGCGGGCAACCTCGACCCCGTAGTGCGGGATGGTCAAACCGATCGCGACCTCGTTCAAGCCCACCTTGACCGGCGCATCGACTCCCAGGCGCACGTCGCAGGCCAACAGCACGAAGGCCCCCTGCGCAATCGAGTGTCCACCACACGCCGCGACCACCGGAAACGGATGGGCCAAGATCTGCGCTACCAGCTCACCGCCGGCCAGGAGCGTGGCGGCGATGGTCTCCATTGGTTCGTTGAACATCGCCATGTCGTACCCAGCCGAGAACAACCCGTCTCGGCCCGTCAGCACCGCGACCGCAGCATCGGATTCGGCCTGACGAAACGCGTCGGCCAAGCCCGCCATCATCGGCAGCGACATCACGTTGGCCTTGCCATCGTCCATCGTGATGGTGGCGATGTCGTCATCCAATCGATAGTCAACCAGTTCTGCCATCCTGCCTCCTTCGACTCTCGGCCGGTCAGTCCACCCGCTTGCCGCCCTGCACCACGAAGAACTGCCGATCGGGGTGGCTGTTGCGCTCGCGTTTCTCCGGCGGAGCATCGGGCTCACCCCGCAACACCTCGGACCCGTCGGAGGCGTACTGCAGAATGTAGGACTTGCGCACGTCGTCGGTGGTGTTGGCCCCCGTCATGTGCGGCGTGAGCGACGAAAACACCACCACGCTGCCGGCCGGCGCCTCCACCGGCACCATGTCCGGGTGATCCTCGAAACACTCGAAACCGAGCGGCTCGATGTACTCATGCGCGAGGGTGCCCTCGAGATGAACCCCGGGCACGATCCAGGTGCAGCCGTTGTCGATGGTCGCATCGGTGAGGGCGACCCAGCAGGTCAGGTACTGCTGGGGCTCGACGAAGCCGTAGCCGTTGTCCTGATGGAACGGGAAGCGACGCGGCTTCTCGGGCTTCTTGTAGACGATCTGGTCCCAGTAGAGGCGCACGTCGGGGCCGATGAGGTCGCGGACCACCTCGACGACGGCGCGGTCGCGACTCACCCGCCGCGCGGCAGGAGAGACCTTGACGGCGTGAGGGGAGAAGATGATCGCGCCCGACTCGGCGATGAACATCCGCTCGTCGGGGAGGGCCTTCACGAAGTCGTCGACGCCGGCTTCGATGTCGTCGAGCTCGGCGGTGAGCTCGGCGAGGGCGTGGTCGGCGACGAGGTTCTCGATCACCACGTACCCCTCCCGGTGGAACTGATCGACCTCGTCGAGAGTGAGCCGGCGGGGTGGTGTGGCGGGCCGCGTCCAGGTGAATTCGGTGTTCCAGGGATGGCGCGACACGGCGGTCAGTGTTGCATGCGTCA
>JABDJW010000163.1 GCA_013002375.1 Acidimicrobiales bacterium
GGGCGTAGAGGCTCATCGAGGTCGCCAGCGGGGCATCGTCGGACGTCGAGGGCATCGACGACGACGAACCAATGTGCATCGACACGGTCGTTTCGGTGTCCTGACAAGTGGCCCACAGCGGGTCCCACTCGCCGGTGTACATCGACGGGCAACCGAGCTTCGCCGGACTCTCGCTGAACGCGATCGCGTAGCTGCCCTTGGCCGCACATCGGCGCACCTCGTCGGCCGCGAGCTGCACGTCCCACATCGGGATGAGGGTCAGTGGAATGAGGCGGCCCTGGCCCGCACCACCACACCAATCGTCGATCATCCAGTCGTTGTAGATCTGCAGGCTGGCCAGCGCGAGTTCCTTGTCGTCGCGTTCGAGGAACCCCTGCCCACAGAACCGGGGGAAGATGTTCGGGTAGTTGATCGCGGCTTCGACGTAGTTCGCCGTCATGTCCTCGAGCCGGGCGGCCTGGTCGTACGTGCCGGGGCGAAGATCCTCGTAGCGGGCCGCCACGTTGCGTTGCTCCTCGCGAGGAATGCCGGCCGGAGCGTGCAACAAGCCGGTCGGCACCGCGACGTCTTCGAACAGCCACACATCGCAGGGCTGGCCGTCGGGGTCGTTGCGGTGGAAGCCGTAGTGACCCCCGACGAACTCGAGCCGCACGTTCTCGGTGACCACGCGGGGCCCGCGCTCGCGCATGCCCGGCGGCAGTTGCTGCTGCCACAGGTCTTTGGGCTCCATGATGTGATCGTCCACGGAGATGATCAGCGGGAGCTCGTGCGCATCAGGGGTGACGGATTCATTCGCAGCCATGGCCTCAGTATCGCGCCATCGGGCCCAAAACACCGCAGCCCCCGGAGGATTTCGGTTCCTGCGCGAGCCGGCTAGGAATCGAGTAGGGCCTCGGTGGAGAAGACGTTGACGTTGCCGCTCGAGTCGGCGAGAACGAAGGCCTCACCACGATTGTCGAAGTCCAGACCGGAGCCGGCCAGAGGCAACTCGACCAGCGCTCGGCTGTCCAGGTTGAACAACTGCAGACCGAATCCGTCAGCTCGGCCCATCAAGAGATTTCGATCGGGGTGGAAGGCGATCTCACCGCGTCCGAAGTCCCGCTGGACGACCTCACTGCCGTCGACCGTCGAATAGACCACCGTCGGACCGAACTCACTGTTCACCGCGACCAGTTGGCCATCGCCGGACACCGCCAACCAGATTCGTTGATCACGAATCCGCGTGATCTTGAATTCGAGCTTGGTTTCCAGCGTCACCGGATCCCAGATGTGCACGAAACCCGATTCGTCAATCGATGCCATCACCCCACCGCCCGAAGCAAGCGTGCGAACCACATCGGTGTGGGCCGCGTAGGTAACTCGGTTGGCAACGCCGCCTTCACCGGAAATGGTCACCACCGACGGCGCATCGTCCCGAAGCCGCAGCATCGCGACCCGATCACCTTCGGGACTGGAAACCACCGCGAGGTCCCCGCTTTCGGGGGCTCGACCGGTTCCCGGGCCGGACGGGCTGTCGATCACCACGACGTCGGAGGTGATGTCGAGGGCGTAGACCTTGTTGCCGGTGGTGGAAAACACGACCGAACTCGCACCGGCCGCCGTGGCGCTGAGCACCTCACCGGTCTCGGCGGCGACCAACTCGACCCGATCGGCCCGGGCCATGGCGAGCACCGACCCATCGGGCGAGATCGCCACGTCTCGGGTGAGTGGATCGGGCAGGACGACATCGAGGATCGCGCCGGTTGCCTTTTCGATCAGCAGCAGACCACCGGCATCGATGAGGACCGTCTCCGCGTTCTCGCGAGCGATGAGGTGCTGGACCCGTCGGTTACCGATCGTGAGCTCGATCGGCACACCGGCCACACCACCATCGGCGGCGAGGGGCACGATGCTGGTGCCGGCAACAACGATGGTGCGGTCCGGGCTCACGAAACCGGCTCGCGCCGACAACGTCGTCGGGTAGTCGATCACCAGCGCCGGCGCGTTTCCGTCCGGGTCGGCGAAGAAGATCTGCGGTGTCTCGGCGTCGATCTCGACGTAGTAGCCGCCATGGCGCGGGTGGCCCCACACGTTGGTCACGCCGCCGAGGTATTCGTCGGTTCGACTGATCGCACCGGTGACGACGTCATAGGCGCCGACCGCACCCGAAGAGGTACCCGCGGTGAGAATGGTGCCCTCGAAGCCGAACCCGACCTGGGTCACGTAGCCGCCGCCGACCCGCCACTCGTTGACGAGGTCGCCGGTGGCCAGATCGTGTACCGCCACCATGCCGTCTTCCCGGTTGCCGACCGCCACGAATCGATCGGTGACCGCGACGGCGACGTGAGCGCCGGTCGGGTCCTTGTCATTGGCCGCGAAACCGTCGGTGAAGATCTGCCAGTCGGCAAGCCACGTTTCGGTGTCGATCGCGAGCACCGGACCGCCGCTGGTGGCCAGAACCAGCGTGCCACCGTCGGGCGCGAAGGCCGCGTCGGCCTCACCCCAATCTGCTCGACCCATCGCCTTGACCTGCTCGCCGGTGCCCGTGTCGAAGACCCGCACCGAGCGGCGAGTCGTGAGCACGACGCGCGAGCCGTCGTGATTCAGGGTCAGTTTCGGGGTAACCGGTTCAGGCCGCGGGATTACGCTTCGTTCGAGTCCACCGGCGCCGAAGAAACGGATCGCGCCCTGATCGGCGATGGCGTAGGACGACCCATCGCCGGATTGGGCGATCGCGGCGATCGCGCCCGAGGGATAGGTGGCGATGGCGTCGACGACATCCTGCGAGCCCGAGAGCGGGGCGCCCAGCGGAATGGTGAGCGGCTCGGCTGAGGTGGGGGTCGGATCGATCGCGGCCGTCGTCGTCGGGCTCGACAGCGGGACCGACGGTGTCACTTCGACCTCCGAGGAGTCTCCGCAGGCCGCGACGAGCATCGACAGTGCGAGCGCGACCACACACAACCTGACCATCGGGGAAGTCGCCATCATCTCAACGGTATCGGTCATCGTCGGCCGCGGGCTGAGCAAAGTCCGGGCCGGAACAGCTACCGATCGAGGGTTCGAGCCGTCGGCGACAACGGCACATCGCCCTTCGACCCGGGCAGGCTCCCCAGCAGACGGTCGCCCGTGTTCGACGTGACCCCCAACCAGTACCGCTCATTGCGATAGTGATGCAACCGGTGGTGGCGAGCCTTGGTCGCGTAGTAGCGAAACCGAGGCCGATACGTCGTGTGCGAGATCAGATGGGTCCACTCGTAGTGCAGCAGGCTGAGTTGGGCGGCCACGATCGCGGTCAAGATCGATGGCCACCGCGGCCAGCCGAACGCGCCGGCCAGTAATGCGCTCCAGGCCGCCGAGATGCCGCTGAGGAGCAGCACGAAGATCGCGGCGTGGTGGGCGTACAGCACGAGATGGTTGAGATCGGGCGGGTCGAGATGATGCTGGCGGTGGCTCACGCCGGTGCCGATCTTGGTGAAGCGGAACGAATCGACCGGGCAGTGCAGCAAGAACCGGTGGATCGCCCATTCGACCGGGCCGGTGAGGGCGACGATGACGGCCACCAGCACGAGCGCCGACGACATCGATTGCAGGGTCCGGTGACCGGCCGCGAGTCGCAGGGCTGCGGTGAGCACGATCGCGATCATCAACACGCGGGGGGAGCCCATCCGCACGAACGCCTGAACTGTTTCGATCCCGGTGGTGAGCTCGGTGGAGCGAGTCGGGTGCCGGGGCGCGGCGATCGTGGACACCGCCTCAACGTATCTCCTTGACGTATCGCTTGGCCCTGCGATCACGCGACCGCTGCGACAGGTCCTTACACCGCCGCGTCGGCCCGGTTCACCGCGGCCGGTGCAACGGTCGTTGGTGCCGCGGCGCGGACCGCTTCCTGCAGCATCTCGTGCACGCTGCGGCGGGGGCCGGTCGCGATGCCGATCGTGACGTCCACCGGCCAACCCTGGGAACCGGCCGCGATGTCGCGCTGGATCTCGTCACACACGGCTGCGACCTGTTGCTCGGTGGAGTCGGGCATCAACACCACGAAGTACTGGCCGGTTCGGTAGATCTGGTCGCCGCCGCGGCGCCGCTGTCGAATCGTTGCGGCGACGGCAACCAACACGTCGCTGTGGACGACATGGCGGGGGTCGATGCACACAATGGCGGTCGAGATTGCTCGCCACTGCGCCCGATCGCTCGCCAGCTGGGCCAGATCGGTGCGAAGCCGTTCGGCGTTGTAGACCTCGGTCAATTCGTCGCGGTCGGCGGCCTCATCGGCCCAACGCTGCTCTGCGATGGCCTCGATCATCGCCTCGATGATCATCGCGGCACCGAACGCCAGCGCTGCACCAACCACGACCCAGACCGCGAGCTCATCGACGTTGAGCAGCCCGCCGGCCACCAATGCCTTCAACACGCGTGCGATTCCCATCGCATGTGCATCGGCGGGCAAATCGAACGGCCTGAGAAACCGTTGAGTTTGAGGCGCCGGGCGATTCTGCGCCATGATCGCCGAAGTCCGCTAACTACTGAAATATCAAGGATTTTCCATGGCGACGCCCATTCCCAACGACCCCAAGACCGGCGAACCGGTGATCCTCGTCGACGAGCCCGAGCCGGGTATCAAGCGAATCACGATGAATCGGGGCGAAAAGCGGAACTCCCTGATCCACCCGTTGCGCGGGGCGATCCTGAATGCCCTGGTCGATCACGATCAGGACCCGGCCGTGAAGGTCAGCATCATTCGAGGGGCGGGCCCGAGTTTCTCGGCCGGCTACGACCTGGCGGGTGGCAACGAAGGGCTCGAGTACCCCTTCTATACCCCCGGCGGTGAGGGGCAATGGCCGCGCCACGTCACGTCGGGCTGGATGAGCATCTGGGATCTGGCCAAGCCGGTCATCGCCCAAGTCCACGGTTACTGCCTGGCCGGCGGCAGTGAGCTCGCCACCTGCTGCGATCTCGTCTACATGGCCGAAGACGCCCAGATGGGATACCCGGCCGTGCGGTTCGGCGTACCGGACATGCACTTCCACGCGTGGTTCCTCGGCATGCGCAAGGGCATGGAGATGATGCTCACCGGCAACTCCGTGTCGGGTATCGAGGCCGTCGAACGAGGATGGGCCAACGCGGCTGTGCCGGCCGACGAACTCGAGGCCTACACGCTGAGGATCGCTCGTCAGATCGCGGAGCTGCCCAGCGATCTCGTGCAACTGAACAAGCGGGTCGTGCACCGTCAGATGGAACACATGGGGCTCCGGGCCGGCTTGCGGGCCGGAACCGAGATGTGTGCCCTCGGTACCCACACCGAATCGCTGAAGGCGTTCATGGCGGAAGTCCAGGAACAGGGGCTGAAGGCCACGCTGCAGGAACGCGACAAGCCGCACGACGACTACCGCACCACCCACGAAGGAGCCGAGGCGTCAGCTCGGGCCGGCGCAAGCGAGGCCGAAACCAAGGCCAGCTACGGCGAGTAGGCCCGGGGGCTCTCGCCCAGGGAACGGAGTTCGGCGAGCACCCGGTCGACGGTTGGGTAGTCGCCCAGTTGCGCACCGACGTGGCGCCAGGCCAGCCGGTGTTCGGCATCGAAGACGCCAACCGCCGGCCGCTGGTTGGCCTCAGCCATCGTCAGGCCGTTCCACTTCACCGCCCGCATGGCCTTGACGTACGGGATGACACCCTTGGGATGGAGCAACCGGTGCCACCCGAATCGGGCGGCCGAGCCGATGACTTCGCGCACCTGGTTGGTCGGGTCGAGCAACAGATCGAACGGCATACCATCGTCGAGCAGCTTCTGAGCCTGGTAGTCCTCCCGAGCCGCGACACCGATCACCACCGCGCCGAGTTCGTCGAGTTCGGGTTTGGCCTCACGCAACTGCCTGAGGAAGTCGAGGCAGGGCAGTCAACCGAAGTAGCGAAGCGTCTGTACCACCATCGGCTGCCCGGCATAGCGCGACATCGGTGCCGGCGTGCCGTCGGGGTGGTGGAGGGCCAGTTCGGTCAAGGTGATCGGCATGCAGCCATCGTGGCACGAGCGGGAACGCTGTGGGGCGGCGCACGAACTCCGGGCCGACCTGACCTGATAGAGCGCCGCGATCCTCGCTAGGGTCATGCCTGGCGGGCCGGGCAACGGCGACAGGTGGATCCCCAATGAATCAGCACCCGGTACGCCTCGGCGTACTGCTCGCAACGGCGTTCATCGCCAGCAGCTGCAGCATGTTCACCTGGGGAGCGAACGCGAACTCCCAGCTCGGCACCAGCGACACGACCAGCATCGACACGCCGCAACCATTGAGTTCGGACGCCACCTGGAACCAGGTCGACGCGAGCATCGATTGGGCCTGCGGCGTCCGCGCCACCGATCGACTCTGGTGTTGGGGCGACAACGAGTTCGGCCAGCTCGGCACGGGCACAACGACCGATTCGACGACACCACAGCGGGTCGACGAGCAGAACTGGACGCTGGTCACGACCGGCGTCGATCATGCCTGCGCGCTTCAGCCGACGCTGTCGCTGTGGTGCTGGGGGCGCAACACCCACGGTCAGCTGGGCGACGCCACCAACGACGACACCGCGTTCCCCCTACAGATCGACACAGGTTTCACCACCGTCGTCGCCGGCCACAACCACACCTGTGGTATCCAGACCGACGGCACCGCGTCGTGCTGGGGTCGGAACCAAGCGGGCCAGCTGGGCGACGGCACCACCACCGACTCCAATCTCGCCGGCGCCGTCGGCGCCGCGACCAACTGGGCCAGCCTCGCGGCCGGCGCCAATCACACGTGCGGCACCCACACCGACGGCACCGCCTGGTGCTGGGGCGCCAACGGATCGGGCCAGCTCGGCGACGGCAGCACCACGTCGTCGAGCGTGCCGATGCAGGTCGGCACCGACACGGACTGGGTCAGCCTCTCCGCCGGCACCAGCCACACGTGCGGCACCCACACCGACGGCACCGCCTGGTGCTGGGGCGCCAACGGATCGGGCCAGCTCGGGGACGGCACCACCACACCCCGCACCGTTCCGACGCAGGTCGCGGCCGACAACTGGGCCGCCGTTTCGGCGGGCGACGCTCACTCCTGCGGCACCCGCACCGACGGCCGCGCGTGGTGTTGGGGCGCCAACAACCACGGTCAGCTCGGCGTGGCCAGCACGACGCCGAGCTCCGTCCCGGTTCCCGTCATCAACATCCAAGGGCTGGCGGCGACGGAGGCACTCGAATCGAGCTCGTGCGCGATCACGACCTACGGCACGCTCCTGTGCTGGGGGCGCAACAACGGCGGGCAACTCGGCGACGGCACCTCCTTCAGCCGCACCGGTCCGGTCCGGCTCGATACCGGCTCGCTCTGGGGTGATGTCAGTGCCGGCGTCACCCATGGCTGTGGCATCAACGACGCCGACGAGATCGTGCAGTGCTGGGGCAGCAACAGCCACGGTCAGCTCGGTTTCGGCGACACGACCGACCGGACGAGCCCGGGCCGCATGCCCAACCCCGCCGGTGTAGCCGGTTGGGCCGAGGTCGACGCGGGCGGCACCCACACCTGCGGCGTCACCCTGGCCGGCTCGCTGTGGTGCTGGGGAAACAACGGCAATGGCCAGCTCGGCGACGGCTCGCTGGTCGACGCGCTCACCCCCACCCAGGTCGGCGCCGGCACGGACTGGGCATCGGTGCGGGCCGGCATCGACAGCACCTGCGCGGTGAAGACGACCGGCTCGCTGTGGTGCTGGGGAGCCAACGCCTTCGGTCAGGTCGGTGACGGCAGCTTCACCGACCGGACCATGCCGGTCGCCGTCGGGCTCACCGTTGCTGCGGTCGACGTCGAGGATTTTCACGCGTGCGCCACCGCGCTCGACGGCACCCTGTGGTGCTGGGGCGCCAACTTCTTCGAGCAGCTGGCGACCGGCGGGGGGAGCCGGAACGTCCCAACCCAGGTCGGCACGGACTCCGACTGGGCGACACCGACGACCACCTTCGGCGCGTCCTGCGCCACTCGCACCGACGCCACCCTCTGGTGCTGGGGCGAGGCCCTGCCCACCGGCACCGGCCTCAGCGGAACGGTGCCGGTCACCCAGGTCGGCACCGACTCCGACTGGGACAACATCGACGGTGGCGACCAACACGTCTGCGCCATCCGCGTCGGCGGCACCCTCTGGTGTTGGGGGGCGAACGATGCCGGTCAGCTCGGGCAGGGCAACACGACCGATCAACCCACCCCGGTACAGGTGGGCACCGGCGCCGGCTGGGATGACATCAGCGCCAGCGGCGACCACACCCTCGGGCTGGCCACCGGCTGAACACCGACCGACCATACGGCTCGGTTGGCAACGTGGTGTCAGGGAAAGGGCGGTGCTAGGGAAAGGGCATGGATTTCACGCCCAACGCGGACCACGAGGCCATCGTCGCAGCCGTCGACAGCGTTTGCGCCCAATTCGACGATGCGTACTGGTCGAACTGCGACGAAGCACATGAGTTCCCGTGGGAGTTCTACCGCCAGATGGCCGGCGGCGGCTGGGTCGGCATCGCGATCCCGGAGCAGTACGGCGGCGGCGGCCAGGGCATCACCGAAGCGGCGTTGGTGCTGAACCGGGTCGCGGCGTCCGGTGCGGCCATGAACGGCTCCACCGCGCTACACCTCACCATGTTCGGGCTCAACCCGGTCGTGAAGTTCGGCAACGTCCGGCTCAAGGACACGTTCCTTCCCCGAGCCGCGGCCGGTGAACTGCACGTTGCGTTCGGGGTGACCGAACCCGATGCCGGCACCGACACCAGCCGCATCGTCACCCGGGCGACCGAGGACGGCGCGGGAGGCTGGACCGTGCGGGGCCGCAAGATCTGGTCGTCGAAGGCCCTGGAATCCGAAGTGTGCCTGCTGCTGGTGCGAACCGACGGCGAGCCCGGCGACTTCGCCGGGCTGACCCTCTTCCTGGTCGACCTCGATCCCGCGTACTGCGACATCGTGCCCATCCCCAAGGTCGGCCGCAACGCGGTCGCATCATGCGAGGTGGCCTACGACGACCTTCCGGTCGAGGACTGGCGCATGGTCGGCGAGCGGGGTCGAGGCTTCTACCACATCCTCCACGGCCTCAACCCCGAACGCATCCTCCTGGCCTCGATGGCGTGCGGCATCGGCGAGGTAGCACTGAAGCGCGCCGTCGCCTATGCGGGTGAGCGAGAAGTGTTCGGCCGACCCATCGGGGCGAACCAGGCGATCAGCCACCCGCTGGCCAAGGCCCACATGGAACTCAACGCTGCATTCACCATGATGTTGCACGCGGCCTGGCGCTACGACAACGATCTGGAGTGTGCGGAGTTGGCCAACACCGCGAAGTACCTCGCCGCCGAGGCCAGCTATTTCGCCGCCGACCAGGCCATGCAGACCCACGGGGGTCTGGGCTACGCGACCGAGTACCACGTCGAGCGGTATTGGCGCGAAGCCCGAATCCAGCGCATCGCGCCGGTGAGCCAGGAGATGACGCTGAACTACATCGCCCAGAACATCATGGGCCTACCCCGCAGCTACTGAGCGACCGGATTCAGTTCAGGCGACGCCAGAGCCGCCGATTGACCGAACCCGGCTGGAAGAGATCGTTCCCGGCATGCATCTTGTCGATGAACATCGTTTCGGTCTCGAGCTTGTCGACCAGCGACACGACCAACTCCACCGCCCTACCCATGTGTTCCGGCGCCGAGTGCATGATTCGGTTGCTCAAATACATCGATTCGCTCCTTGTCGCTACGTATCCGCCGACCTCGGGGCTGAGCATCGACCATACGGTAGATCTGACACGCGCACCGAAGTTCTCGTTAGTTGTCTCTGAAATACTGCGTCGCGGCCACCGTGAGCTTCACCCGACCATCGATGGCGAGCTTTCGGTAGATCCGACCGAGATGGGATTCGACGGTCCGCCGTGAGCCACCGCGCTGCTGCGCGATCTGCGCGTTGGTGAGCCCGGCCGCCAAGGCTCGTGCGATCTCCAGTTCGGTCGGCGTGAGCGATGCCCATCCATCGACAGCTCGTGCAGCGGTGACCGGCCCATTGGCCAGTTGGTCGGCTACTGCCGCCGACCGCCGGGCACCACAGTGCTCGAACAAGCGCCGGGCCTCATCGAGCAGGCGAGACCGCTCGGCGGGCGGGCACGGGAATCGCCGCGCCGTTTCCAACAAGAGCGCGGCCAGATCGAGCGGGCGTTCGGCCGCCCGGATCACCTCGATGGCCCGGCCCGCCTGGCCGAGATCCCCATCCCGCAGCGCCGCCAGCCAGCCGGCCAGACCTCGGGTCGAAGCCAGACCGCTGGCATCGGCGGCCTCCCGCATTGCGTCGACGACGACGTCGAGCCGCTCCCGGTCGCCGACTTCGTGCGCCCAGCTGCCGAAGTCGAGCGCCGACCCCGGCAAGCAGAGCAACGTCTTGGCCGCGACGAACAAGTCCCACGCAAAGGCCAATTCCTCCAGGCCATCGCGAGGCTCGCCCTCCATGGTCGCCACCCGGGCCCGCGCGAGCGCGAGCAGGTCCGAGCCGAGGCGGCTCTTGCCGCTGGTGAACGATTCGGTGGCCTGATCGACCCAACGACGGGCCACAGCAACCTCGTCGTATTCGAGCTCGATCAAGGCGAGGACCGACAGCGCCAGCACCTCGGCCTGACGCGATCCGGTGTGCTCGGCCAACTCGATCGCGACCTCGGCCTCGGCCCGAGCCGCGTCCAGATCGCCCCGGCGGTAGTCCACGACGGTCGCGAGGGCACCGTACAAGGGCAGCGACCACGTCCCGCCGCTCTCGGCGGCCATCTGCCGACCTTGGACGACCATTGCGTCGGCGAGGTCGAGCCGGTCGACGTCGATGCAGGTGAGGCCGTAGAAAAGGCACGGCAAGTACTGGTGGGCGACCCCGGTCGGATCGGTGTCGGCCACGGCAACCGAGGCGGCACCGAGTCGCATCCCTTCGTCGTAGGCGTTCCCGAAGGTGCTGATCCGGCCCGTCAGCGACAAGCCGACGCTGTGCGCAATCGGGTCGTCGACCCGTTGGCCGATCTCGATCGCCTCGGCCGCCAAGCGACCGGCCAGTTCGAAATCGCCGATGCTCAGGCTGGTCGACGCGGCCAGTGCCACGATGGGCGATTCGACCGTTTCGTCGAGGGCGTCGGCGCGCGCTTGCTCGAGGAGGGCCATGGCCCGAGGCCCATCACCGGTGAGCATGGCCAGTCCGGCCAAGCGGGCCTGCAGTTCCGGGCGATCGGTAGCCGGCGTGATTCGCAGCAGCCAGTTGCCGACCTCCTCGGCCTCGTCCAATCGGCCGGCCGACGTCAACGCATCGAGGCGGGCCCGCTCGATGACCCGCCGCGCGTCGGCGTCGGGGCCGGCCAGCTCGCGGGCACGATCGAGGAAGGTGAGGGCGGCCTCCGGCACGAACGGCGCGGCCTCCGACGCCGCGCGCTGCAGCTTCTCGACCGTGTCGGGATCGCCCAATCCGCCGGCCAGGACCAGATGGGTTCCGACGAGCGCGGGGCTGGCTCCGTGTTGCGCCAGGATGGTGGCCACCTGCTGATGGGTCGCCGCCCGGACCGACGACAGCATCGACTCGTACACCGCGACCCGAATGAGGTCGTGGCGAAACCACAGCTCGTCGCGCCGTTCCTCCAGCAACCCCTGCTCGATTCCCGCGGCGAGTGGCGCCTGGAGGGCGAGGGGTGAGCGATCGAGGGTTCGCCCCAGCGTCACGACGTCGACGTGCAGGCCCAGCACCGACGCCGCTCTGAGGACCGTTGCGGTGTCGGGCTCCATCAACCCGATTCGGCGCTCGACGGCTCCTTGGAGAACGGGCGGCACACGGGTGCCTTCTCCTGCCGTAGCTCCCTCACCCCGCTCCGCCAGCGCATCGGCATCGATGAGCAGCCCGCCGACCAACTCTGCGACCAGCAACGGGTTGCCCTGCCCCTGCTGGGCTCGCTCGAGTGCCGCCGCGTCCGCGTCCTCGCCAACCAGCTCGGCGACCAGCGCAGCCACGTCAGCCCGATCGAACGGTTCGAGGGTCAACACCGTGGCGCCGCCGAGCTCGGCGCGATGATCGAAGCCGTCGGGCTGTGGCCGACACGTGGTGAGGAGTAGCAGCGGGAGCGAACGAGTGATGTCGGCGATCGCCAACAACGCGTCGACCGTGGCCGGATCGGCCCAATGCACGTCCTCGATCACCAACAGGGTGGCCTCGGCAACCCGATCTTCAAGCGTCGACACCAACGACTCGGCCACCGAGAATCGATCGGCATCGACCGCCGGCACCCTGCCGACAATGCCGGGGTCGAGTTGACGGGTGACGAAGCGCTCAGGTGGGAACAACGATTCACCGTTGGGCAGCTTCAGCCGGGCCAACGGCGCGAACGGCGTCGCCGCATCGAACCCGGTCGCCGCTCCGGTGATCACGGCCAGGCGGTGACGGCGGGCATCGGCGATCAGTTCCGAAGCGAGCGTGGTCTTGCCGAAGCCGGGCCCACCCCGCAGGCAGAGATGCCGCCCAGACCCATCGCGAGCCAGGGCATCGACGGCCGCCCGCCCGGCCAGACGCACGCCTTGGCGTCGACCGCCAACTTCGGGACCCGTCGTCGCCACCACCCGAACAGGGTATGACGCGCCCGTCGACGGAGCGAATGTCTACGTACTACTACGGATGCGCAATCGGGCGGCCGTCCGTATGGTCGAAATCAACGCAGCCAGCTGCGGAAAATCAAGGTCCGGCGTTCGTGCCGCCGGACCCGGATCGATCGGTGGTCACAACTGCGGGCGTGGCCACCGGTCGACCAACTCGCCAAGCAGCAGCCGCTACCGATCAGTCGGTCAATCGTCGAATTGGCCGAGGAGCTTC
This sequence comes from Acidimicrobiales bacterium, assembly GCA_013002375.1. Lineage (GTDB taxonomy): Bacteria > Actinomycetota > Acidimicrobiia > Acidimicrobiales > SHLQ01 > JABDJW01. The sequence continues at coordinate 12,825 of JABDJW010000163.1, forward strand.
GGCGTTGCGATCTGCCGGTAACTGTCCTCGAGGGTGTCCTCGAGGAGTTCCCGATCGACGTCGCCCAGGCGAACGAGCATGGCGCCGTGACCGTGATAGTGCGGAGTCTCGAACAGAACACCGCCGGCCGCTTCGATGAGCGCCCGCTTTTCTTCGACGTCACACATCACCACCAGGACCGCGGTGTCCCGGACACCGTCGCGCTGGTGTTCGCGCTCGCTCCACATGCGGGCGAAGCCCTTACCGCCCACCTTGAGCCCCGCGGTTCCGTACCACTGATCGGCGGTGACCCCCGGCCAGTCTGCGCAGAGCGCCACCACGTCGTCGTAGGTGAAGGCCATCGCGCCGACCTAGAAGAATTGGTCGATCAGGATCGCATTGCCATCCGGATCGACCAGGGTGATGTGAGCCGGTCCAGCGGGGTTGTCGTCGGCCACCCGCTCGTTGAGTTCGATGTCCGCGCCTTCGAGGGCCTGCTGGATGGAGCGAACGTCGGTGAAGCCGTCGACCTGTTCCATGTCGTTGTTCAGCCCGGGGTTGAAGGTCAAGATATTGCCTTCGAACATGCCCTGGAACAGGCCGATCAACGTGGTGCCGTTCGCCATGATCAGGTAGTTGTCGGCCGCACTTCCGCCGGTGGCGCGGAAGCCGAGCTTCTCGTAGAACGCCTGCGACGCGGCGAGATCCGCCACGGCCAGGCTCAGCGAGAATGCGCCGAGATCGAGGGAAGCAGGGCCGTCACGATCGCTCATGGTCACGAGCCTCTCACACCGAGGCTCGTGACCAAAGCGCCGTCCGAACTGGTCCTGATTCTCCGTCCATGGCTCCGAAAAAGCGGACCAGTTCGGGTGACTGCGTTAGGGCTGCAGGAGGAATATCCCGTCGTCGGCCGCACCGATCACCGGCGGCAAGCCGAGCTGTGGTGCCGGCGAGATCACATAGAAGGTGCGCAGGCCTGGCGTGGCGGTCGGCGCCGTGGTGACGTCGACGACGACCTTCTCTTCGGTCACGGCCGTCACCGTGGTGGCCGTGATCCCATCGCCGGTGAAGAACACCTGACTGTCGAGCGAGAAATCGCCGAGAATCGTGATCTCGGAGGTTTCGCCGACATTCCAGGAACCGGTCGCCGAGTTGACGGTGGGCACGAACGTGGGACGGACGACGACATCGCCATACCCGTTGTTGTCGGCGAACCCGAGATTGTCGGCGTTGGTCTCGTAGCCGAGCAC
>JABDJW010000180.1 GCA_013002375.1 Acidimicrobiales bacterium
ATACGCAACTATCGGCGCACCCGTACCGGCAAGTGAGCCGAGAGATCCGCTCTACGAGCGCTGTGCCAAACCCAAAACGGTCCCGCGGGACCGTTTTCTCACCGCCGACCGCTGGATTTCCAGCCGCAGAGCCCGAGAGGAGAATCGAACTCCTGACCTATTCATTACGAGTGAATTGCTCTACCGACTGAGCTACCCGGGCGTGGGTCTCAAATCTACCAGCCGCGGTCGGGGCTGCGTTGAAGCAATATGTTGCCGCACACCCCTTGACTCTCCAGCTGGTGGAGGCCACAACATCGAACCCGTGCTACTCCGAATCGGTGAATACGCCCGCCTCCTCGGCATCCCGGTGCGAACCGTCCGCTTTTACAGCGACAACGGTTTGCTGCCGCCCACCGAGGTCGATCCGACCTCGGGCTATCGGTACTACGGGCTCGAACGGCTCGAACACGGCCGCCGCCTCCTCACGCTGAAGGCCCTCGGGCTGCCGCTCGGGGAGATCAAAGCCGTGCTCGAAAGCGGCCTCGACGACGACACCTTCCGAGCGATGCTCGAACGGCACGTCGTCCGGCTCGAAGGCGAACTTCACCAGACCACCGAGCAGCTCACCCGGGCTCGCGCCCACCTTCATGCCCTCACCCTCAAACAGGACCCTTCCATGGCCGACATCACCATCACCACCAGCAAACCCAAGACCATCGCCTACATCCGCGACCAGATCACCGACCCGTCGGGCATCGCGCGGATGTTCCCCCGGCTGTTCGAATCGGTCGACCTGGCCGACGTGATCGACGTGGGCGGCAACATCTACTACGAGTTCGCCGACGACGGCTCGTACATCGACCTCGAAGCCGTGATGCCCGTCGCCGACGACTACCAGGCAACCGGCGAGGCCAAGGTGCGCCGCATCGAACCGGCCATGGTGGCCACCATCACCCACCACGGCTCGTTCAATCGCATCCACGAAGCGTACGAAGCGCTGCTCACCTGGATCGCCGACAACGGCTACGAAGTGACCGGCCCCAGCTACGAGTGGAACATCGTGTGCACGCCGCCGGTCGTCCAGGACAACGAGACGTACGTGACCGAGATCCAGATCGAAGTGGGGCCGGCCAACTGAGGAAGCCGCTGGCCAACGCGAGCGGGTTGGGCCGGGCCGGGCCGAACTACTCGATGGGATCACCGGCCGGATCGACCGGCGGCGGCAGGGTTGACTCCGGATCATCGTCGTACAGCGGCCGGGATTCCGACAGCGGCACCGGGCGGCTCAGCAAGAACCGGCCCAGGGCCCGCCAGGCCAACCACAGCAACACCGGCACCCAGATGAACGGCAACAGGAACCCGCTGATGGCGACGACCACGGCGATGAACACCTCGAGCACCGAGACGCCCTTGTCGAACGAGTCCATGAAGCCCGGGCCACTGGTGTCCTCCCGTACGTCGAGGAGGGCATCACCCCGAGCGCCGACTCGGGGTTCATCCAGATCGGCACCGGTCTCCGCATCGACCGGCTTGGCCGTCACCCCGGTGCGCAGCCCGGTGCTGACCGAACCGGCTTCGGTCTCGAAGAAGGCGATCAAACGCTCGCCCGGCGCCAGCACCGTCTGCGCCGACCCGTCGATGAACGAAACATCGGCGGCGTCGATGTCGAAGCCATCGTCGACGACGGCGAAGTTGGTCAGGCCGGTGTCGCCCCGATTGGTGATGGCCAGACACATCGTGAACGGCTCACCCTCGTCGAGGGTCAACCGCTCCTCGCCCTGGCACGATGCACCACCGTCATGGCCGACGTACGCGGTCTGCACCACGTCGATCTCGGGGCCCGGCACGATCGCGGTGATGGTGAGCGTGACCGTCGACAGCCCGACCAGATCGGCCACGCCCCGCTGCTGACCCCGCAGCTGCTCCAGCTCGGTCTCGCGTTGCAGTAGCTGCTGTTCGAGACGAGCCACTTCGTCGAGATCTCGGGCCGCGGCCAGGTAACCACCGATCCGCTCGATGCTGATCTCCAGGCGGCGGATCGCAGCCTCGATGTTGTTCACCGTGCCGGTGACGTCCTCGGTCGAAACCGTCTGGTTCCGCAGATCACCGATCAAGCCAAGCTGATCGAGGGCTCGCTGGAAGTTGGCCGGCGGCACCCGGAACGTGATGACCGATCTGTCCGCGCCCTCCGAGCTCGTGTTCTCGGCCGAGACGAAGCCGCCCAACCCGGCCACAACCCGCTTGGCCTCGCGGCCCGCGTCGCTCACGTTGTCGACGGCGATCGACACCTCACCGGTGCGGATGAAGTCGCGGCCGAAATTGTCGAGGTCCTCGAGCACGACGCTCTGATTGGCGTCGACCGAGCCCTGGTCGCCCGGAGCAGCCGCCTGCGTCGTCGTCGCGGGAGCATCCATGTCGTCGAGCATCGGCTCGGGCGCTGCGCTCGCTGCGGTCCTGGCCTGATCGGCGCCGCTACGCTCCTCGGCCACGCCCGCCGTCGGCTCGCCGGACGAGGAATCGTCCGAGTCCTGGCCACAGGCCGCGAAGAGAAGCGACGCCAGCGCCAGCCAAATCAATGCTCTGCTGAGCTTGTGCATGAGAAACCCCCAAGTATGAGATGCCACCGGATGGTGGCTTGGAGGGTTCGACGCTCAACCTATGGATGCGGTTCCCGAAAGGCCATGGCAGCTCCGTGTCGGTCGTGCGACGAATCCGCAACGGTTCCTTTACCGCCCCTTTCCCCAACTGGTCCGCAGGCGTGGGCGGGCAGACCAACAGTGCGGACCAGAATGGGAGAGGGGCCGCGGATCTACAGGGTCGGCAGTTCGTAGAACAGGGCCTGCAACAGCAGCTTCTCGTTGGGATTGCGATGCAACGCATCGGCCGCGGCATCGATGGTTGCGATCGCCGCCACCCGAGCCTTGGCGTCGGGTGCGGTGTCGATGCCGTCGCGGTATTGGGCGGCCAGGGTGGCCAAACCCAGCCGCAGCTCGTCGGCCCGCAGCAGGCGGACCTCCCGCTTGTGGCGGGCGACCATCGAAGCGCGCCCCGAACCCCGCGTGCCCAGTTGCTCCTCTCGCTCGGCCATGGCGGCAACTTCGGCCGTCTGCTTCTCGGCCAGTGGCTCACCGGCCTCGTCGATCAGCAGACGGATCTCGTCGACCAGCGCGGCCGCCTTGCCACCGGTGCCGTCGAGCGTGTCGGGCACCGCGCGCCACGCGTTGCGGCGGGCCAGGAACTGCGGATCGGTCGCCAGCAGGCGCGCCCGGTCGATGTTGCCGCCCGCGGCGGACGCCAGCTCGGCCGCGATGTCGGCGGCCACGCCCTCGGCCATCAGCGCCTCGGCGATCGGGCCGGCCGAGACCGGCGGGAAATCGATGCGCCCGCACCGCGACGCCAGGGCGACGTGCTCGGGCGGCACGTTCTCGGCCAGAAGGATCCACACCGCGGTAGGCGGTGGCTCCTCGACCGCCTTCAACATCGCGGCCGCGGCACCGTCGGGCGCGGTGTGGAAGCGATCGCAGACCACGATCTTGTAGGCCGATTCGACCGGCGAGCGGGAAGCCTCCCGGATGAGGGTCTTGACCTCCTCGCTGCTCGGGTCGCCGGGATTGCCGATGCGCAGCTGATTGCCCTCGGGCTCGAACATGAAGATGTCGGGGTGTTGCTCGGCCACCGCCAGTCGGCGGGTCCGATCGGCCGCAGCCGGATCGGTGACACCAGCACCCGAACGGGCCAAGATCTCACCCGCAAACGCGGCCGCCGCGGCCCGCTTGCCGGCCCCGCGCGGGCCGACGAACAGATAGGCGTGCAACGGCGAGTTCGCCGCCGCGTCGAGGTGCTCGATCGCCAACGGCTGCCCGACGACCGACCCGAACGGCGTGACCGGACCCTCCAGCGCCGTCACGCCAGCTCGTCCTCGATCGCCGCCCACACCCGAGCCTCGACCTCGTCGATCGAGCCGACGCCGTCGACCACGACCCAGCCGAACCGCTCGGCCAACTCGCCGAATCCGGTGCGCACCCGTTCGTGGAAATCATCGCCGGCCCGTTCGAGCCGATCGAGATCACGATCGAGCCGGTCCGCCTGCACCGCGGGCGGAACCTCCAGCAACACCACGACGTCGGCCTCGAGCGAATCGGTCGCGAACCTCGACAACGCCCACACCTCATCGACGCCCAGCCCCCGGCCGAGGCCCTGGTACACCAACGACGACCCCAGGTAGCGATCGGTCACCACGTGCTGGCCGGCCTCCAGGCAGGGGCGCACGACCTCGGCGACGTGCTGGGCCCGGTCGGCGGCCATCAGCAGCGCCTCGGCCCGGGGGTGCATCCCCTCCCCCGCCTCGGGGTCGAGCAAAACGCGCCGCAACTGTTGACCGATCGGCGTATCGCCGGGCTCGAAGGTGAAACGGGCACCGAGCCGCTCGGCCAACCGGGCGGCCTGGGTCGACTTACCGGTTCCCTCGCCGCCCTCGAAGGCGATGAGTTTGGCCGGCGGCGGCGCTGCAGTCTCGGTCATTGCCGCCCCAAGCTAACGCACGCGATGGCGGCCAACACCGAGGACAGGCACCACCGAAGGGGTGGCCCGCCACTAGCGTTGCATGACGTGGCCGACCCCGACACCAGCCCGCCGCCCGCGGCGCAGCAGCAGCCCGCGCCCACCGGGCGCCAGATCGGTGCGTACGTCAAGCGGGGCGTGTACCTGGCCCTGGTACTGATCGCGGTCTCGTTGATCGCGCCACAACTGTTCGACCGGCTGCTCGAGGTGCTGTCCTCGGCCGAGCGCCTTCGCACCATCCGGCCCGAGTGGTTCCTGGTGATGATCGCGCTCGAGGGCGTCAGCTTCGTGTTCATCTGGTGGCTGATCCGCATCGTGTTGCCGTCGGTCAGCTGGTTCGTGGCGGCGACCAGCCAGCTGACCTCCAACGCCGTGAGCCGGGTCGTGCCCGGCGGTGCGGCGGTCGGTGGGGCCACCCTCTACCGCATGCTCTCGGTCAGCGGCGTCACCGCGGCAGAAGCGGGCGGCGCGCTGGCCGCCACCTCGATCATCTCCACCGCCGCGCTCTTCGCCATCCCGGCCAGCGGTGGGCTGATGGCCCTCTTCGGCGCACCGGTGCCCGAGAGCCTCCTGTCGGTGGCGATTGCCGGCGCGGTGATGTTCGCGGTGCTGGTCGGCGCCGGCGCGATTGCGATCGTGACCACGAGACCCCTCGACCTTCTGGGCCGCGTCCTCAACCGCTCCTTCTCGACGATCGGCGGCTGGTTCCACAAAGACTGGGGGTTCGAACCGCACCATCTGGTCGAAGAGCGCGACCGATTGGTGTCGGTCATCGGCAACAAGTGGCCACAGGTCACCGCCGCGGCCGCCCTCAATTGGGTGTTCGACTACCTCACGCTCGTGGCCGCGCTCTACGCCATCGGCGCCGATCCCCGCTTGAGCCTCGTGCTGTTGGCCTACTCGTCGGCTGCGGTGCTGGCCATGATCCCGATCACGCCGGGCGGCTTCGGCTTCGTCGAGGTGGGCCTGACCGGGTTGCTCATCGTCTCGGGCATCAGCGCCCAGAACGCCGCGCTGGCCACGTTGGCCTACCGCATCATCAGCTTGTGGGTGCCACTGGCCAGCGGGATCGTGGCCTGGTTCGCCTTCCGCCACCGCTACACGGTCGCCGACTAATCCTCCGCCGGCGGCGCCTCGGTCGGCGCGGTCTCGGGTGTTTCCTCGGAGGAGGAGGCGGCCGCCTTCTTGGCCGGCGCCTTCTTCTTGGTGGCCTTCTTCTTCGTCGCCTTTTTCTTGGTCGCCTTCTTCTTCTTGGCCGGACCCTTGGCCCGCCGCTCGGCGAGAAGCTCCGAGGCCCGCTCGACGGTGAGTTCTTCGACCGTGTCGCCCTTGCGCAACGAGGCGTTGGTCTCGCCATCGGTGACGTACGGGCCCCACCGACCGTCTTTCACCACCATGTTCTTCTCGGTGACCGGATCGAGGCCCATCTCCTTCAGGGGCGGCTTCACCGTCTGACCGCGGCGGGTCTTGGGCTGGGCCAGGACCTTCAGGCACTCTTCGACGGTGATGGTCAGCAGCTGCTCTTCGGATTCGAGGGTGCGGCTGTCCTTCTTCTGCTTGCCCTCTGCATCGACCACGATCTTCTGCAGGTACGGCCCGTAGCGGCCGTTGGCCACCGTGATCTCCTGCCCGTCGGCCGGATCGACACCGACCACCCGCGGCAAGGTGAGCAGCTTCATCGCGGTTTCGAGATCGATGGTCTCGAGATCCATCGACTTGAACAGCGAGGCGGTCTTGGGCTTCTCGCCGCCATCGTCGATCTCGCCCATCTGCACGTAGTCGCCGAAACGGCCGGACTTGGCGTAGACCATCAGCCCGGTCTCGGGGTGCTCGCCGAGCTCGCGGTTGCCGGCCGGAGCTTCGATGTACTGGATGGCGCGCTCGAGGGTGAGCTCGTCGGGGGCGATGTCGTCGGGGATGCTGGCCCGCCACGGCTCAGTGGCCTCCTGGCCTTCAGCCGGACCGCCCCCGCGCTGCACGTACGGGCCGTAGCGGCCGACCCGAGCGATGACCATCTCGCCGTCCTCGGTCACGCCGAGCGGAATCGAGTTGATCGCCGCGGCGTCGATCTCGCCCAAGCGAGCATCGACCTTCTCCTTCAAGCCGGGATCGGCATCGGGGCCGGTCGCGGCCTTGTCGCCGAAGTAGAACCGCTCGAGCCAGGGAATCGGTTCTTCGGTACCGGCCGCGATGCGATCGAGATCGTCTTCCATACGGGCGGTGAAGGCGTAGTCGACCAGGTTCGGGAAGTGCTGTTCGAGCAGGTTCACCACCGAGAAGGCGGTGAACGACGGGATGAGGGCCGAGCCCTTCTTCCAGACGTAGCCCCGGTTCTGGATCGTGCCCATGATCGACGCGTACGTGGACGGCCGCCCGACCTCGAGTTCTTCGAGCCGCTTGACCAGCGACGCTTCGGTGTACCGAGCCGGCGGCTGGGTTTCGTGGCCATCGGCCGACAGTTCTCGCACGTCGACGTTGGCGCCGACCGTGAGCGGTGGCAGGCGCGTGTCGGCATCGGCCGCCGCAGCATCATCGTCGGTGCCCTCGACGTAGACCCGCCGGAACCCGGGGTGCGAGATGACCGTGCCCGACGCCGCGAACTCGACGGTTTCGGAGTCGGCGGCGCGGGTCTCGGCCTGCAGCCGGACCGCGATGGTCTCGCCCACCGCATCGGTCATCTGCGAGGCGACTGTGCGCTTGAAGATCATCTCGTAGACGTCGGCCTCGGACTTCACGACCTCTTTGGCGACCTCTTCGGGCAGCCGGAAGGTTTCGCCGGCCGGGCGGATGGCCTCGTGCGCTTCCTGGGCGTTCTTCGACTTGCCCTTGTAGACCCGGGGCCCGTCGGGAAGGTACGAGGCGCCGTACTTCTCCTGCACGAACGAGCGAGCGGCGTTCATCGCAGTATCGGACAGCGTGGGGCTGTCGGTTCGCATGTAGGTGATGAAGCCCTTTTCGTACAACGACTGCGCGGCCCGCATGGCCATCGAGGCCGACATCCGCAGCTTGCGGCCCGCTTCCTGCTGGAACGTCGAGGTCATGAAGGGCGGCGACGGCCGGCGGCGATAGGGCTTGGGTTCGACCGAGGTGACCGTGAACTCGGCTCCGTCGAGGTTGGTGGCCAACGCACCGGCTCGGGCCTCGTCGATGACGACGATGTCGTCCTTCTTCAGCTGACCGTCCTGGGCGAAGTCCTTGCCGCTGGCGATGCGCTTGCCATCGATCTCGACCAGCGTCGCGCCGAAGTCGCGAGGCTCACCCTCGGGCACGTCGCCCTGCGCCGCGAAGGTGGCGTTGAGATCCCAGTAAGAGGCCCGGATGAACGCCATCCGTTCGCGCTCGCGTTCGACCACGATGCGGGTGGCCACCGACTGCACCCGACCGGCCGACAGCTTGGGCATGACCTTCTTCCACAAGACCGGCGACACTTCGTAGCCGACCAGGCGATCGAGGATGCGGCGCGCTTCTTGGGCGTCGACCATACGACGATCGAGTTCGCGGGGATTGTCGACCGCCTCCTGGATCGCGCCGGCGGTGATCTCGTGGAAGACCATCCGCTTCACCGGCACGGTCGGGTTCAGGACCTCGAGCAGGTGCCAGGCGATGGCTTCGCCCTCGCGATCCTCGTCGGTGGCGAGATAGAGCTCGTCGGCGTCCTTCAACAGCGCTTTGAGCTTCTTGATCTGGTCCTTCTTGTCGCGGTTGACGACGTACAAGGGCTTGAAGCCGTTGTCGACGTCGATGCCGAGCCGAGCCCACGACTCGCCCTTGTACGCGGCGGGCACATCGGCCGCGCCCTGGGGAAGGTCGCGCACGTGGCCGATCGACGACTCGACGACGTAATCGTCGCCGAGATAGCCGGCGATCGTCTTGGCTTTGGCGGGTGACTCAACGATGACGAGTGCGGTGGGCACGATGTTCTCGTTCGGTTCGAGGGGTGGACTTCTTAGGACTTCGGGGCAGTGACGGGCTCGGGCGTTGGGGCCGTGGCCGCGTCGACGCCGGGCTGATTCGGGTTGGGCGGATTCGGGTTGGAGGCGGCCCGGTGCAACATCGCCAGCCCCAATACGGCGGCGAACAGTGAAGCCACGAGAATGCCCATTTTTGCCTCTTCCTGCAACGCGGCATCGGAATAGGCGAGGGTGGTGATGAAGATCGACACGGTGAAACCGATGCCGGAGACCGCACATATCCCTAGCACCTGACCGAACGAAACGTTGGCCGGGAGCTTCGACAGTTTCAGGCGGGTCGCCAGGTAGGTGAAGAAGGAAACGCCCACCAGCTTGCCGACGACCAGACCCATGACGATGCCGAGGGTGACCCGACTCGACGCTGCATCGCTGATGCCATCGCCGCTGAGCGAAATGCCGGCGTTGGCCAGCGCGAAGACGGGAATGATGACGTAGCTGGTCAGCGGATGCAGCGTGGAGCTGAGGCGCTCGGCGACCGAGACGGTCTCGCGCAGCTCGAACTCGGCCCGTTTCACGTCCGGGGCGGTGGTGTCGACCTCGTCGGACTGGAACACACCGGTCAGCAGGTCGTCGAGCCGGGGGCGCTGCTGCAACGGACGAGCCGGCGTCAACAGGCCGATGGCCACACCGGCGATCGTGGCATGGACACCGGATTCGAACACCGCCAACCAGATGAACATACCGACGATCACGTAGATGGGTATCCACCACACCCGCAGCCGTTGCATGCCGTACATCAGGCCGAGCAGGGCCACGCCGATCAGGAGCCAGGTCACCGAAAGGCCGCTCGTGTAGAAGATGGCGATCACCAAGATGGCGCCGATGTCGTCGACCACCGCCAACGTGAGCAGGAAGACCTTGAGCTCAGCCGGCACCCGCGAGCCCAACAACGACACGACACCCAACGCGAAGGCGATGTCGGTTGCCATCGGGATGCCCCAACCGGCCGATTCGGGGCCGGTCGGGTTGAGGGCGAAGAAGATCGCGGCCGGCACGATCATGCCGCCCAGCGCGGCCATGGCCGGTAAGACGGCGGCACTGCGGTCGCGCAATTGCCCGGAGACCAGCTCGAGCTTGATCTCCATGCCCACCACGAAAAAGAACAGCACCATCAAGATGTCGTTCACGATGCCGTGCAGGGTGATGCCGCTGTGTTCCTCGTCGTGCGCTTCGACCGCTTCCGAACCGTCTTCGGCCGCGGCCTCACTTTCGCCTTCGCCGACTGCGCCTTCTGCCCCGTGGGATTCGCCTCCTTCGGCCCCGTGGGATTCACCCTCGGCCTCGGGTTCGTGTCCATCGAGGCTGTAGAACTCACCGACCGAGACCGTGGCCTTGGTCTCCCAGAAGTCGTGGTAGCTGTCGCCGAACAGCGGCACGTTCACCCACAACAACGCAATGGCGGTGGCAGCCAACAACAGAATGCCGCTGGCCGCTTCGACGTGGAGGAACTGCTGGAGCGGCCGAGCGATTCGGCGCGCGACGCGTCGGTCGCTGCCGATGAAGGTCAGGGGAGAAGGCTCGTGGTTGCTATAGGGCACGGTTCAGGACAGTGAAGAGGGGGTCGTCCAGCACGTCACGGTAGCGGCCCGGCCGGTCTTAGCGGTTCAGGTAGGCCGCGGTGTAGACGACAAGCCGCACCACCGTGCCGTCGTCGTCACTCTCCCACTCGGTCTCGTCGGTGAGTTGCTGCATCAACGGAATGCCCAGACCGGACTCCCAGAACAGCCGTGATGGATCCTCGGGGTCGGGCAGGGCGGGGATGGAGTCGGGGTCGAAGCCGGGGCCCCGATCGCACACCTCGACCTCGATCTTCTCGTCGCCGACCTGGCACCGCACCTCGATGCGATGGTCGGTGCCGAGGGTGGCATGGGCCCGAATGGCATTGGTGGTGGCTTCGGATACGGCAATCCGCAGGTCGTTGATCCGGTCGTCGCCGAAACCGGGGTCGGTGTACGCCGCCGCCGCGACCACGGACCGGACGAGTTCCAGGTATTCGGCACGCGCCGGGATCTCGAGGACGACGTCGGGCTGATCATCGCCCCGAGCGGGGCTCACGACCCGCTCGAATCGGGTTGCGCCGGGCGATCGGCAAGCGCGGCGGCCACAGAGTCGTGCAGCGTGAACACCAGGTGCAGCCCACACAGCTCGACCACGTCGCGCACCGGTCCCGCTGGACAGACCACCGCCATCGAGGCGCCATGGCTCAGCGTGCGCTTGCGGGCGCTGATCAGCGCGCCGAGACCGGTGGAATCACAGAAGTCCACCGACGACAGGTTCAGCACGATGTGCGGGCGGCCGGCCGCAACCGCATCGATCACGTGTTGGCGGAGGGCGGGCACCGAGGCCAGATCGAGATCGCCGAGCGGGGTGAGCACGACGGCGTCATCGGATCGCGCTACATCGATTCCGAGGTGCACCCACCCCTCCATTCTCTTCATGTCGACGGCTGCGTCCTGCAGCCCACCCCGCATGTCCAACGTATCAGCGCGTCGCAGTACCGTGGCCACCAATGCCCCCGCCCGCCTCCACGCTCGACGAGTTCCTCACCCAACTCGATGCCGAGGGCCGTCTGGTGCACGTCGAGCGGTTTCGCGCGAGGGCCGCCGTCCACGGATCGCTCGACCGGCCACTGCCCGACGACGTGGGGAAGCGGGTCGGCCTCGACGGGTTGTGGTCGCACCAAGCCGAAGCGATCAACCACGCCCGGGCCGGCCGGTCGGTGGTCGTCGCCACCGGCACCGCGTCGGGCAAGTCGCTGTGTTACCAGCTGCCGATCGCCGAAGCGGTCGCCGATCCGGTCCGCCCCGGCACTGCGCTGCTTTTGTTCCCGACCAAAGCGCTGGCCCACGATCAGCTGCGATCGCTGGCCGAGTTCGAGTTCCCCGACGTCGTGGCGGCCACCTACGACGGCGATTCCAACCCCGAACAGCGCACGTGGGTCCGCAACAACGCCAACGTCGTGCTGACGAATCCGGAGATGCTTCACCATGGCCTCCTGCCGCACCACGGGCGCTGGTCGACGTTCCTCATGCGGCTGCGCTTCGTCGTCGTCGACGAACTCCACGTGCTGCGGGGCATCTTCGGCACGCACGTCGCCCACCTTCTGCGCCGGCTTCGGCGGATTGCGCAGCGCTACGGGTCCGACCCCACCTTCATCTTCTCGTCGGCAACGATCGGCCAGCCGAGCCGCTTGGCCGGCGAGTTGTGCGGACTACCAGTGGCCGAGGTCAGCAGCGACGGATCACCGAGGGGGCCGCGCACGTTCGCCCTGCTGAATCCACCCATCGTCGATGAGGAATCGGGTGTGCGCACCTCGACCAACGCCGAGACCGCGGTGGTCACCGCTGGTTTGGTGCGGAGCGGCCATCGCACGATCTCGTTCTGCCGCAGCCGGAAGGGCACCGAGCTGGTGGCCGCCGATGTCGCTCGGCGGCTACCGGCCGATCAGCGTGATCAGGTGAAGCCCTACCGGGCCGGATACTTGGCTGCAGAGCGACGCGAGATCGAGGACGAACTGTTCTCCGGCCGCCTGCGCGCGGTCGTCGCCACCAGCGCGCTCGAGCTCGGTGTCGACATCGGTGGGCTCGACGCCGTCGTGTTGAACGGGTTCCCGGGCACGATCGCGTCGATGTGGCAGCAAGCCGGGCGGGCCGGGCGCGAACTCCAGGAATCGGCCAGCGTCCTGGTCGCCGGCGACGACGCCCTCGACCAGTGGCTGATGGCGCACCCCCACGAGGTCTTCGAACGCCAGCCCGAACCTGCCGTGATCAACATCGCGAACCCTTTCATCGCGGTACCGCATCTGGCCTGCGCCGCCTACGAGCAGCCGTTGGCCCGGTCCGACGAGCGGTGGTGGCCCGCCGAGCTCCTGCACGACGGGGTGCGCGATCTGGTCCGCGACGACGCTCTGCGCCTGCGGATCCGTCGCGGCGAACCGCAAGCGGTGTGGGCGACCCGGGGCTACCCGAGCCGCGGCATGGGCCTCCGCAACGGTGGCGGCCGCGAGTTCCGCATCGCTTTCGCCGACGGCACCTTGGTCGGCACGGTCGATGAG
>JABDJW010000186.1 GCA_013002375.1 Acidimicrobiales bacterium
CTCCTGTTTCTTGCGCTGGACTTGACCGCGTGGGTCGTGGCCATTGCGCTGGCGATGCTGGTTCGCTTCGACCTTTCGCAAGTGGCGTGGGGTCGGTGGAACGTGCTCGGTGCCATCTCGCTGGCCATCGGTGGGCAGATCCTGGCCGGCGCGGTTTTCGGGATGTACGTCGGTCGGTGGCGCGCCGGTTCGTTCGACGAGGTCGCGGCGCTCGGTCGCTGTGCGCTCGCAGTCACGGCCGCGTGCGCCGCGTTCAGTGTGGTGATGGGCGATGATCGCCCGGTCCCGATGAGCGTCACGCTCGGCGCCGGCGCAATCGCCTTGTTGCTGATGGCCGGCGCTCGCTATGGACTTCGTTTCTGGGAGGAACGGCGGCTCGATGCCCCCAGCTCTGCGACCCGGGCGATCGTGTTCGGCGCCGGCGACGGCGGCCTGCAGGCACTGCGGGCGATGCGGAATCCCGAGAGCCGCTATCGGGCGGTTGCGCTGCTCGACGACGACCCGTCGATGCGGAACCTGCGTATGTTGGGCGTGAAGGTCCTCGGTGATCGCAGCGATCTGGCTGCGGTCGTCGAATCCAACGGTGCCGAGGTACTGATCATCGCGGTACCGTCTGCGCCGTCGCAGCTCATCCGCGAGCTCTCCGATCTTGCGCTGGATCTGAAGCTGCCGGTGCGGGTGCTTCCTCCCACCGAGGAGCTGTTCGAAGGTCGCGTCGGCCTCAGCGACATCCGGCCGATCACCGAAGCCGACCTCTTGGGTCGTCACACGATCGACACCGACATCGACGCGATCGCCAGCTATCTGACCGGCCGAGTCGTGCTGGTCACCGGTGCCGGCGGTTCGATCGGTTCGGAGCTCTGCCGCCAGATCGATCGGTTCGGACCGTCTCGGTTGGTGATGCTCGATCGCGACGAATCCGCGTTGCATGCCACCACGATGTCGATCCACGGTCGAGCGCTGCTCGACTCCCGCGATCTGGTCGTCGCCAATATTCGCGACCGGCAGCGGGTCATGGACGTGTTCGACGAACACCGCCCCGATGTGGTCTTTCACGCCGCGGCCTTGAAGCATCTCCCGCTGTTGGAGATGTACCCGGACGAAGGCCTGAAGACCAATGTCTGGGGTACCCAGAATCTGCTCGAAGCGGCCGAACGGTTCGAGGTCGCCCGCTTCGTGAACGTGTCGACCGACAAGGCGGCCGACCCGACCAGCGTGTTGGGCTACACCAAGCGGCTGGCCGAGCGGCTGGCCGCCGCAACGGCCCGTCGTTCGATGGGCACCTACCTGTCGGTCCGATTCGGCAACGTGTTGGGCAGCCGCGGTTCGATGCTCGGCGTCTTCGAAGCCCAAGTGGCCAAGGGTGGCCCGATCACGGTCACCCATCCCGAGGTGACCCGCTACTTCATGACGGTTCGCGAGGCGGTGCAGCTGGTGATTCAAGCCGGCGCCGTCGGCCGTGACGGTGAGGCTCTCGTGCTCGACATGGGCGAACCGGTCAAGATCCTCGACGTCGCTCGTCGGCTCGTTGCCCAGGCCGATCGGCCGATCGAGATCGTGTTCACCGGCCTTCGTCCGGGCGAGAAGCTGCATGAGATCCTGCTCGGGCAGGGCGAGGCCGACGAACGGCCGGCCCACCCGCTCATCTCGCACGTCAGCGTGCCACCGTTGCCGCTCGAATCGATCGCGTTTCTCGACGACCTCCCGGCCGATGACGGCCTCACCGCCGCGCTGGCCCGAGTGGGCAGCAAGGCGACCGAGACCGTCATCCTCGACGCCTGATCCATCGGGCCCGCGCGATGAGCTGGTCGGTCGTACCGGTGGCCGAGCCGGCGCTTGGCGCGGCGCTCGGTCTGGGCCTCGTCGTCTCGCGTCAGTTCGGGTCGCGTCCGGCGCAATTCGGCGCGGTCGGATCGCTGGTGGTCGTGTTGGGGCTGCTCAGCGTGGGCCTGGATGCACGCCACATCGACCTCCTTCCCGCGGCGATCGTCGGGGCGGCACTCGTCGCGGTGAGTGCCCGGCGAGTCGAGTCGTTGCGACCGGGTCTTTCGCGGTGGCTCATCAGCGGGGCACTTCTGGCCGCGAGCCTGGCCACGCCCGACGTCGAGCCCACCTTGTTCGCCGCGGCCCTGATCGGCGCGATCGCCCTCGCTTCGACGGACCGCGTCGCGTCGCTGCTGGGGCGCCCCGTGTTGGCGTCGTGGCCCGGGACCGCGTCGGTGGGGGCGTTGGCCTCGTGGGCGGTGGTCGTCGGCAGCCGAGGTCGGCCACCGGCGATGGTCGGAGCGTTCGGCTGCTTTGTGGTCTTGTTCGCGGTCGCCGCGGCCTCGCGGTCGGCCGCGTACCAGGGTCGCCGCCTGGTTGGGCCGACCGCGGGCTGGGTCGGCGCATCACTGGCCGTCGGCATTCCGATCGCCCGCCACCTCGGCTTGTTCGCCACGTGGTCGACGCCGCTGGTTCGGCTGGCCATCGTCGGTGCCGTGACGGCAGCGGTCGTCGCCGTCGGGCGCAGAATGGGCGCGGCGTCCGCGCGCCGCTCGGATCGAGCATCGGTCCGGCCGCCGCGAGGCACAAGCCGGCCGCCGCGAGGCACGAACCGGCCGCCGCGAGGCACAAGACAGTCGGGTTCCCCGTAGTTGCGACACTGCTCGCCGCGGTCACACCGCCGCGTTCCGGGTTGTCGCAGATACGTGGAACGGTAGGCAAACGGGGCAGCGAGCATCCTGCCCGGCCGCGCTCTGGTGAGGAGTGTTCTACCGCCGGGGGAGCAGTCGAGCGGGGTTGCCGACGACCGTGGTGTCGGGGTCGACGTCGTCAACGACCACGGCACCCGCACCGATCGTGGCTCGATCGCCCACCGTCACGCCGGGCAAGAGCACTGCGCCGGCACCGACCAGTACGTCGTCACCGATCGAGACGTTGCCATTCAAGATCACGCCGGGGGACAAGCTCACGAAGTCGCCCACCCGGCAGTCGTGGGACACGACGACGCCAGGATTGCAGTGGGTGTGGGCCCCGAGCCGCACGTTGGTGGTGAGCGCCGCTCGGGCCGCGATCAGCACGCCATCGCCCAGCTCGATGTCGGAGCCCAATGTGGATTCCGGATGCACGAGGGCGGAGGCTGCCGGGCGGGCCAGCGTGGCGGCGATCACCCGTCGGGTCGCCGGGTCGCCGACCGCGATGACGAACTCCTCGTCCCGCTCGGCCAGATCGGCGACCGTACCGACGGTCTCCACGTTGCGACGGGCCAGGAGCAGGGCATCGGGCACGCCATCGTCGAAGAAGCCGACGAAATGGATGAGCCCGGGGTGCGTCGGGTGGGTGGCGGGTATGGCGGTCGCGGCATTGATGGCCTCGATGATGTCGAGGGTCTCGCGGCCATGACCGCCCGCGCCCACGATCACCAGGGCGCGTGGGGCCGGAGCGGTGGCCGGTTGCCCGGTTGCGAACGCGTTGGGTCGACCCATGGAGTTTCAATCGGCCGAAACCGGTGCCGGTGAAGGCCTTCCAGGGCCCGATGGGCCACCGTGCACTCTGGGCAGGTGCAGCGCATCAGTGCCGAGGTGTCCGACGTGGCGCGCCAGTTGGGCGTCCAGGCCGAACAACCGCGCGCGACCAGCGCCGTGGACGCCACGTACACCCCGGCCGATCATTTCGATGGCGACGTCGTCGAGCTTGCTTCGGGCCCCTTCGGGGAGCCGGTGCTCGACGGCCCTACCGCCTGATGAGGGCCATCCGGTACGCTTCGGCGCGACCCGCACGAACCCGGAGTACCGCCCATGTCGATCAAGGACAATGCCGACGCCATCTGCACCTGGGACGACGGCAAGGGTCAGCGGCCCGCCCTGGACAAGCTGTACGAGAAGGCCAAGCGTTCGCAGTGGAACGGTTCCGATCTCGAGCGGGACAGGGACGCAGAGAACAGGACCGCGAGCGCGTGACCTGGCCGTCCGACAATCCGCCCAGTTCCCGATGGCCGCTCTACACCCGGGGCAACGTCGGTGAGGTCTTCCCCGAGGTCGTCAACCCGCTGACCTGGCTTCTGCTCGGGGTCGAGGCCGAACGAGGTTGGCGGTTGGCCTATCGGGACTTCGGGCTGCTGACGCGGGGCGACATCGATCCGGACGAGTCGATGACGATCCTCGGCGTGTTCGGGGGTTACTGCTACATCAACGCCAGCTTGGTTCGGTTGCTCGGCGTGCGGACACCGGGGCTGTCGGTCGACGATGTCGATACCCAGAACTTCGGTGAGTCCGACGCGCCGGCCTACGTCGAACGAGCGGGCGACAAGAACTGGCGATCGTCCGCCCGCATCGTTCGGTCGGCGGCCAGGACCCTCACCGCCCGCAGCCTGCCCCAGCTGCAGGAGGACAAGATCGCGGTGCGGCAGCTCATCGCGGGTGCGCCAACGGCTGAAGCCAGCGACGAGCGGATCCTGGGTTTCCTCCATGGCTACGCCTTGATGTTTCGCGAGCTGTTTCGCCACCATCTGCTGATCACGACCCAGGCCACGGTCAGCTCCGGGCTAGTGGCCGACCTGTGTGCGGACAAGTTGGATGACCCCGGTCTGGCGCTGACCTTGATGGGTGGGATCGGCGAGGTCGAGTCGGCCGGACCGGCAGCCGCGATGTGGAAGCTCAGCCGCATGGGTGAGGCGGAGTACGACGAAGCGCTGCCCGGCTTCTTGGCCGACTTCGGCAGCCGCGGACCGAACGAGTGGGATCTCGCGTCGCCGACCTGGGAGCTTCGGCCGGAACTGGTCCACGCCGCGGTCGATCGCATGCGAGGCGCGAACGCCGCGAACGATCCCAGCCTGAAGGCCCACGAAATGCGTCAGCGGCGCGAGGAGGCGACCGCTTCGGCTCGAGGCCGGCTCGGCAGGGCCGATCGGCTCGTCTTCGACCGGGCCCTCGCGTCGCTGGCCCTGTTCAGTCAGGGCCGCGAGCGCTCGAAGACCACGGTCATCCGTTCGCTGCACGAAGCTCGCAAGGCGGTGATCCTGTTGACCGAGCGGGCCCGGAACAAAGGTGGCATCGAGTCCTTCGCCGACGTGTGCGTGCTCACCCCCGACGAATTCGAGGGGTATGTCCAATCACCGGCCGAGTACGTCGGGACGATCGAGGAGCGGGCCGCCGAGCGCGACCGGCTCAACGGTCTGGTGCCTCCGTTCATCGTCGAGGGTGATCCGCCTTCGCCCGATACGTGGGCGGCCCGCGGGGCGGCGATCGAATTGGTGCAGCAGGGGGATGTGTTGACCGGCATCGGTGGCTGTGCCGGCGTGTCGGAGGGCCGGGCCCGCGTCGTGCTCGACGCCGGCGAACCGGGCGATATCGGCCCGGGCGATGTGCTGGTGGCGCCGATCACCGATCCGTCCTGGACTCCGCTGTTCACCGTGGTCGAAGGGGTGGTGGTCGATGTCGGCGCCGTGCTCAGCCACGCGGTGATCGTGTCTCGTGAATTGGGCATTCCATGTGTGGTCTCGGTCGCCAATGCCACCGGCGCGATCCCCGACGGTGCGCTCATACGAGTCGACGGCGGCGCCGGCACCGTCGAGGTGCTCGAGCTGCCCGACGACTGGGTTGCCTTCCGCTGAGCGCTAGATGTCGTCGGGGTCGTTGTCGCAGCGGCCGAGGCCGTCGTCCTCGCGCAACAGTGTGGTGTCGGGGTCGGCCTCGTCGGGCAGGAGCGGGGCCACCGCCGGCCAGATCGGGGGTACGACGTTGAGGGTCGTCTTCATGCCGAGTTCGACGAGGTCGTCGTAGCCGAGGGGCATCAGTTCGTCGACCGCGACCTCGAACCAGGGTGGCAGGTCGACGTGATGGGGGTTGAGGCCGGTGATGATCGTGAGGCCGGTCGGGTCGGCGGCGATCGTGTGAATGTGCAGGTCGGGCCGGTAGCGATTCAAGGCGACGATGGCTTTCCAGACGTCGCCACTCCACACCGAATTGCTGTGTTCGCGGGTGCTGGTCTCGGCATCCATGGGCAGGGTGTCGTGCACCAGGATCACGCTCTGGTGATGGCAGTTCTGCTCGGCTCGGAGGATGTCGGCGAGGGTCTGTTCGAAAAGATGCAGGCCGTCGACGAACACGAGATCGAACGGCTTGGCTCGGTGTTCGGCGTGGGCCTCGTCGAGGAAGAAATCGTCGCTGGTGCACGCGACGATGGAACAGTTTGCCGGCGCGTCGCCGTTGAGCATCGGCTCGGGGTCGACCCCGACCGCGCAGGTTCCCGGCTGGACGAAGGCCAGTGAATGGCCCTGGTGGACGCCGATCTCGAGATAGCGGCTCGGGCGAATGTGCTGGTGTACTCGGCGGAGTACCCCGTAATAGGTCGAGAAGGGCTTTCCCACGAGAAAAATCTACCCCGATGCCTTGCGCCAATACACACCAGTCCAATCGACCTCGTGCATCGGATCATGAATGTCCTGGTCAGCGCGGTAGTCCGATATCGCTTCCCGGCAGCCATCCCAGCTGCCGTAGTCGTCGACGATGCAGAAACCACCCGGGCTGAGTTTGGGGT
>JABDJW010000191.1 GCA_013002375.1 Acidimicrobiales bacterium
AGCCAGTTCCTCATCCTCGCCGCCGTCTTGTTCTGCATCGGCGTGTACGGCGTTTTGGCCCGGCGCAACGGCGTCATGGTGCTGATGTCGATCGAACTGATCCTGAACTCGGTCAACATCAACCTGGTGGCCTTCGGCGCCTACCACAACTCGCTGTCCGGCGAGGTCTTCGCCCTGTTCGTCATTGCCGTCGCGGCGGCCGAGGTCGGTATTGGTCTGGCCCTCGTGCTGCTGATGTACCGCAACTCCAAGACCATCGACTTCTCCGAAGCCGATCTGCTGAAGGGTTAGGGGCGCAGTGATCGGATCGGTTCTCTCCAACGTGCTCGCTGCGGGCGACGTGCCCGAGGTCAGCTTCACCAACGACGCCGGCCTGATTCTCAACAACGTCTGGCTCATCCCGGCGGTCATGGCGGCGTCGTTCCTGGCCATCTTGTTCTTCGGCAAGCGCATGCCCAAGGGCGGCTCGGAAATCGGCATCTTCGCCATCGGCCTGTGTTTCCTCTATGCGGTCGTGGCCGGCGTGGCCTGGATCGATCACCGCGACAACTTCGACTACAAAGAAGCCGAAGCCAAGGTCTCCCATTCCGAGGACGGCGAAGCCGCGCCGGGCATCGAAGCGGACACCAACGCTGGCCTGGACGACGGAGTGTCCGGTGCCTTGGCCGATTCGTCGGGTTCGTTCACCACCGCGAGCACCACGTCGAGTACGGCGGCGGCCTCGTTGGCCGACCCCGAGGAAGGCGCCGAGGCGGGCGAGAAGGAAGAAGAGCACCCGGCGGTCGCCATCCATCGCAGCTTCACCTGGTTCCAGAGCGGCGGCCACGAATTCTCGGTCGGCATGCTGGTCGACGGCCTCAGCATCATGATGCTGTTCGTCGTCACCTTCATCTCGCTGCTGGTGCACATCTACAGCACCGACTACGTCAACGGCGATCGTCGCTACACCCACTTCTTCGCGTTCCTGTCGTTGTTCAGCGCGTCGATGTTGCTCTTGGTGATGTCGTCGTCGACCGTGCAGTTCATCACCGCGTGGGAGTTGGTCGGCGTCTGTTCGTTCGCGCTGATCGGGCACTGGTGGGAGGAGAAACCCAACTCCGATGCCGCGCTGAAGGCGTTCCTCACCAACCGGGTCGGCGACATCGGCCTGCTCGTCGGCATGATCATTCTGTTCTTCGCCGCCGGTAGCACCTTCGACATCTTGACCATCAACGAGAAGGCCGTCGCCGGCGAGATCTCGCACAACCTCCTGCTGTGGGCCTCGCTGTGCCTCACCGCGGCGGTGATGTCGAAGTCGGGTCAGTTCATCCTGCACACCTGGTTGCCCGACGCCATGGCCGGCCCCACCCCGGTGTCGGCCCTGATCCACGCGGCCACCATGGTCGTCGCCGGCGTGTTCATGATCGCCCAGCTCTACCCGGTGTTCTTCGACGGGTACTCGATCGCCGGCTCGAGCATCAATGTCCTGGCCGTCATCGGCTCGATCACCGTGGTCTTCGGCGGCTTGTTGGCCTTCGTGCAGAACGACATCAAGAAGGTGCTGGCCTACTCGACCGTTTCGCAGCTCGGCTACATGGTGCTGGCCCTGGGCGTCGGCGCCTGGACCGCCGCGGTCTTCCACCTGTTCACCCACGCCTTCTTCAAGGCCGGCTTGTTCCTCGGGGCCGGCTCGGTCAGCCACTCGGTGCACAGCTTCGACATGAAGGAATCGATGGGCGGCATGCGCAAGTTCATGCCCACCACGTTCAAGACCTTCATCATCTGCTCGATCGCGCTCATCGGCATCTTCCCCAGCGCCGGCTTCTGGTCCAAGGACGAAATCCTGGTCGGAACCGGCGGCCTCGGTTTCGGTGGCGGGAAGGCGAACGGCGATTACCACCTCATGCTGATCATGGGCCTGATCGGTGCGGCGCTCACCGCGGCCTACATGACCCGCACGATCTACCTCACCTTCTTCGGCGAGTTCCGGGGCGATACCCACGGCCACGGCGACCCGCACGAATCGGGCCCCCGTATCACCATCCCGCTGATCATCTTGTCGGTGTTCGCCATCTTCGCCGGCTTCTTGAACCTGCCGACGAAGGACATCTTCCCCGAGAGCATTCAGGAGCGGTTCGGCCACTTCGTCGAGCCGGTGGCCGCCTACTTCCCGGCCATCGACCACGCCGGGCCGAGCTACGCGCTCGCCGGTATCGCAACCTTGGTCGGTCTGGCCGGCATCGCCGCGGCCTACTGGTACTACTTCATGAAAGTCGATCGACGCTCGAAGGCGGCGGGCGTGAGCCTCACCGAACTCAGCGACGGACCCACCCAGCGCAACGCGCTGGCCAAGGCCGGCCACACGGTGCTGGTCGAGAAGTACTACCTCGACCACCTCTACACCGACGTCATCGCCGGCGGCACCAAGGGGCCGGTGGCCGACGCGGCCTACGCCTTCAACCAGAAGGGGCTCGACGCCGTGGTTGACGGCGTCGGTCGCACCTCGGTCGCGGTCGGCCAGGCGGTCTACGACAAGTTCGATCAACCGATCGTCGACGGCGTGGTGAACGCCACCGGCATCGCATCGTCGGAGACCGGCGCGGGCCTGCGCCGCACCCAAACCGGCAAGGTGCAGCAGTACGCCGGCTACCTGTTCCTCTCGGCCACCATCCTGGCCGCCATCTTCATCATCATCATCTGAGGCAACCGCATGGATCTTCTGGACAACATCGATGAGAGTTTCATCCAGTACTGGGCACCATCGATCATGGTGTTCCTTCCGCTGCTGGGCGCGGCCGTCCTCATGCTGTGGCCGGTCGGCAAGGACCGTGACGGCGAGGGCAGCCTGAAGCTGTTTGCCCTGGCCATTTCGATGGCCGTCGGGGCGCTGGCGGTCTGGATCGCAATCGAGTTCGACTACGACAACGCCGGCACGTTGCAGTTCTTGCGCAACAGCGAATGGATCGAAGCCATCAACTCCGGCTACACGCTCGGCATCGATGGCATTTCGCTGCCGATGATCCTGCTCACCGTCCTCATCGTGCCGCTGTGCATCATCTACTCGTGGGATCACTTCCCCGAACCGCACAACCCCAAGGCGTTCCTGGCCCTGATCCTCGTGCTCGAGACCGGCATGCTCGGCACGTTCGTGGCCCAAGACCTCATCTTGTTCTTCGTGTTCTTCGAGGTCGTGTTGCTCCCGATGTTCTTCATGATCGCGGTCTGGGGTGGCGAGGATCGCCGCTACGCCTCGCTGAAGTTCTTCCTCTACACGCTGTTCGGCTCGGCCTTGATGCTGGTCAGCTTCATGGCGGTCTACTTCCTGGCCGGCGACGAGATCGGCGAGCGCACCTTCAACCTCATCGCGCTGTCCGATTGGGCCGGCGCCGGTTTGGCCCGCAGCACCGGGCTGTGGATCTTCGGCGGCATGTTCCTCGGCTTCGCCATCAAGGTGCCGATGTTCCCGTTCCACACTTGGCTGCCCGATGCCCACACCCAGGCCCCGACGGTGGGCTCGGTCATCTTGGCCGCGGTGTTGCTGAAGCTCGGTACCTACGGCTTCATCCGCATCGCCATCCCGATCCTGCCCGAGGCCGCAGTCGAATGGGCCCCGTTCATCGGCGTGTTGTCGGTCATCGGCATCATCTACGGCGCGCTCGGTTGTCTCGCCCAGACCGACATGAAACGGCTCATCGCGTTCTCGTCGGTGGCCCACATGGGCTACGTGATGTTGGGCATCTCCACCCTCACCGACTTCGGCCTCAACGCCGCCGTCTTCGGCATGGTGGCGCACGGCCTCATCACCGGCATGTTGTTCTTCATCGCCGGCTCGGTGAAGGAGCGCTGCCACACCCTCGAGATCGAGCGGCTCGGCGGCCTGCTCGTGCAGGCCCCGCGCATGGGCTGGATCCTCGGCTTCTGCACCATGGCCTCGCTGGGCCTGCCCGGTCTGGCCGGCTTCTGGGGCGAGTTCCCGGCGATCCTGTCGGCCTACAACCCGGCCAACGGCCTCAACGAAACCCTGTACCGGGTCTTCATGGTGATCGCCGCGCTCGGCACGGTACTGGCCGCCGGCTACCTGCTGTGGCTGCTGCAGCGAACCGCCTTCGGTACGCCGAGCGACGAGTTCGCCAACGATCCAGCCATCCACGACGGCACCAAGTTCGAGTATGTCGCCTGGGCGCCGCTGCTGGTGCTGATCGTCGTGCTCGGTTTCTACCCGAACCTCATCTTCAAGACCTCCGACCCCGCCGTCGGCAATGCGCTGCACCCCTGCCTGTCGGTCGTCGCCGAGGACGATCCGGGGCTCGCGGCCGACTGTCCCGCGGTCTTCGAATTGAGCATCCCCGATGAGGCGGCGGGCGGCTGATGGTCCTCGACCTCCTCGCCCAGCTTCCGCAGCCGGATTTCGATCGGCCGACGCTCGATTGGCACGCGCTCGCGCCCGAGATCACCCTGCTGAGCTTCGGTGCCCTCATCACCCTGCTCGACATCTGGCTGCTCGACCGGGCCAAGGCCCTCACGTCGGCGCTCACCGGCATCGCCCTGCTCGCCACCATGGTGCCGATCCTCACCTTGGCGCTGCACGACGATTCCAGTCGGGAGATGTTCGGCGGGGCCTATGTCGTCGACGAGTTCTCGTTGATCATGAAGGCGTTGTTCCTCGGCGCCGGCTACGTGGTCGTGCTGCTCAGCACCAACTACGTCGCCGAAGGCGACTACTGGGAGAGCGAGTACTACGGGCTGTTGCTGTCGTCGATCCTCGGCATGATCATGATGGCCTCGTCTCGGGATCTCATCTCGATCTTCGTGGCCCTCGAGCTGCTGTCGATCCCGGCGTATCTGCTCGCCGCCTGGCGCAAGCGCGACGTCAAGAGCAACGAGGCCGGCCTCAAGTACTACCTGATGGGCGTGTTCGCCAGCGCCATCCTGCTCTACGGCATGTCGCTGTTGTACGGCTCCACCGGCTCGACCATCCTGGCCGACATTGCCCAGGCCGCCGATCTGGGAGCGGCCGATTCCCCGGCCTACATCACGTTGGGCATCGTGTTCGTCGTCGCCGGGTTCGCGTTCAAGGTCTCGGCCGTACCGTTCCACAAC
>JABDJW010000194.1 GCA_013002375.1 Acidimicrobiales bacterium
GTCTACGACCTCGACCCCGATCGCGACGGCATCGGCTGCGAGTAGCCGGCCCAAAGAACCGGTATTCAGTTGCGCTCGCGTCCTCGGCGGAGCTGCCGCACCCGCTTGGTGACTGCGTCGATGTCGAACCCATCAGCATCGAAACCCGACGGCACCCAATCGACGACTTCCTCGTGATCCGGGTGGCCGGGGTCGGCCAGCGCGGCCAACACATTGCCGTAGCCCCACGCTCCCCCGCAGTCTTCGGGCGGGCAGGCTCGTTCACCGGCGAGGCAGAACGGGTACCGCACGCCCGCATCGATGGCATCGATCGCTTCGACGACCACGTCGTGCTCCCAATCATCGCCGAAGTCATAGGCCCAGGTGAGCCGGGCGCCGACGGTGGGCAGGAGTTGGGCGACGGTGATACGGCGCTCGTCGATCAGCCCGATTTCCTCCGGGTCGGCCGGCCCGAAGGTGAGGTCGCCGACATGAAACAAGTGCCGGTGCTTCCCCTCCCAGCCCATGGCTGCGGCGAGGAGCCGCGCCAGTTTGGGCAGTTTGGTCTCGGCCGGCACCACGATGCGGCGCCAGACGCTGGGTTGCACCTCGCGCAGCGCAATCCACAGTGTGGTCGCCGCGGGGTCGTTGCGGAAGAGCCGAGAATCCTCGCCGAGTTCGGGCGCGGCCGTTGGCGTTGGCTCGGACTGGTCGGTGAGATCGACCACATCAGCCGGGTGCTGTTCATCGATGGGTGTTGGGTCATCGATGGATGTTGGGTGATCGGTGGATGTTGGGTTGACCGTCTCGTGGTCCGCCATGGTTGCTCCCGGCCGCCGGTTGTACTGCGATGCCGCGCCCCACGCGTCGACATCAGAGGTGGGGAAGCTGTCGTCGTACTACCTCTATCGCAGTTCTCGCCGCCAGGGCCAATGATCGCGTCCGCTCTCCGCATGACCGCATGGTGTCCACCGGCTGACGTTGCGTTCGACCGCGCCGCCCTTTGCCCGCCCATCAATGGGTCGCTACCGTCGCTACTACCAACGGAGGAGGACATCGATGGCGGATTCGGGCCACGTAGATCGACGACGGTTCATGGTGGGGGCAGCGATTGCCGCCGCGGGCGTCAGCTTGCCCGGCGGCGTGGCTGCCGCGGCGGGCCGCGGCGGTGCGAAGGCCCGGTGCGCGGTGCCAGGGGTCACCCCCGACGATGTGCTGGTACCGCCCGGGTCGACCGGCTTGATCAACGAGCGCTACTACCAGCGCCGGATCAAGGCCTACCTCGACTACGCGACCGACTTCGAACGGTTCGGTAGCCCACCGGGCATCGCAACCCACCTGATCCAAGCGCACCGCGACCCCGACTACGAGTGGAACATCACCGGCGTCACCGTCGATGAACTGGCGCGCGTCTGGACCCAGATCGACGAGTGGCGCGACACCCGCGACTTCAACTTCATGTACCTCAACTG
Organism: Acidimicrobiales bacterium; assembly: GCA_013002375.1. Classification (GTDB taxonomy): domain Bacteria; phylum Actinomycetota; class Acidimicrobiia; order Acidimicrobiales; family SHLQ01; genus JABDJW01. The sequence continues at coordinate 1,452 of JABDJW010000194.1, forward strand.
GGTGTACGTCCTCGGTCGTGGGGACACACCGATGACCACTATCGACCCTGCGGTGATCACCGCCATCGAGCAACGGCTCATCGCCAACCGCTACCGCTACAACGATCCCCTACCCGACGACCGGGTCGACCACCTGTGGTACTGGTCGGAGAATCACCGCATCATCGTGCTGGCCAACGAACTCCTGGCCGGGCAGTTTCTGCCCGACGAAGTCTTCACCGTTACCGGCCTCACCGGCGCCGAACACGCAACCAGGGCCAAACCCGACATTCTCGAGTGGATCGACGAACGGGCCCGTTTCGGGTTCTTCGAATGGCACAGCAACGTGTACATGGCCAAGAACATCACGCCGCTGCTGATGTTGTGCGAGCTCAGCGACGACGCCGAGATCGTGCAAGCCGCGGCGATGGCGCTCGACCTCTGCCTCTTCGACATGGCGAGCCACTACCACCGGGGGTCGTACGTTGCGCCGCACGGGCGCACGTACAAGAAGGACAAGATGACGGCCCGCGATGCGGACACCTATGGCTTCGGCAAGTTCCTGTTCGACGACACCGACCCGGATTTCGTCACGCCAACCGACACCACCACCACGTTCTTCTGCGCCGCGAAGCGTTACCGGCCACCGTTCCTGATCCACAAGGTGGCTCGCGAGGACGACCCGACGGTCACCCGCGAGCGGCACGGCGTGTACGTCGACGCCAGCGAGCCGATCAACGACAACCCGGTGGCACCGTTCGGCTACGACTTCGACGATTCCGCCAACCTGAACTTCTGGTGGTCCACCGGCGGTATCGGCATGTGGCAGCTCGCCGACATGAGCGTGGCCGAGGCCGACAAGTACCGGCTCTGGGAGGGCGATGCCTTCCAGCTCATCACCCAGTTGCGCGATGTGAACGGCGGCGACGTCGAGCGGATCAAGGCCTGGGAACAGGCCAACCACATGATCTTGAACCTCGGGTTCCTGGCCGAGGGAAACACCTACGCCTACCGCACGCAACAGGTTGCCCTGGCCAGCGTGCTCGATCACCGCAAGGGCGAAATGCGCGATCAGGTGCACATGTGGCAAGCCACGATCGACACCGAGGCCCGGGTGTTCACCAACCACCCGATGACCGACGTGGCCGCCAGCACCGACTGGGGCGAAGACGGCGAGCCCGGCTACTGGACCGGCGAGGCCTCGATGCCGCGCTCGGCGCAGTACCGCAACTCGGCGATCCACATCTACCAGCCGGCCTATGACGAGACGACCGACCCGATCCTGGCCGTGGTCTTCGCCTACCGCGATTTCACCCACGCCTACTTCCCACAGGATCACTTCGACGAGATCGTCCAGCTCGGCAACTGGACCATCGGCGCCAAGGACGGCGGCTTCATCGCGTTGTGGTCGTGGCGCGACCCCGAGTGGCGGGCCTATGACCCGACGGTCAACGCCACCAACGGCATGACCGAACCGTTCGATCTCGTCGCGCCCGGTGGGCCCGACAACGTGTGGATCTGCGAGGTGAGCACCGAGGACC
>JABDJW010000304.1 GCA_013002375.1 Acidimicrobiales bacterium
GCCCAGTCCGACGACCTGGCCGGATCGCTCACCGGCTACAGCGAGCTGTTGAGCCACTGGTACCGGCTGGCCAATTGGGTGAACCTGGGCAATGCCATCCGCCTCTTCGCCGGGTTCCTCGCCGAGAACGGCCACGACGAGAGTGCCGCTGTGGTGCTCGGCGGCCTGACCAGCGTCGTCGAGCGGGCGCTGGGGTCGTTGCAGATCCGCGAGCGTGAGGATGCGTTGTCGTCGATCGAGGAACGGTTGCCGCATCGGGCCATGGAGACGCTCACCACCCGCGGCGCCGCGCTCGACATGCGGGGCCTCGTCGAATTCTGTCAGGCGGAGATCAGCCGGATCCTCACCAGCCTCGACCACCCGACGGGCGGATCAGGTCGCTGACCCAGACGGCGGAAACTCGGTCACGTTGCCGTCCGGCCCGGCCGTCTCCGCGCCCTCGGGCGGCATGGGGCTGGTGATCACGACGACGACCGACGACGGGTTCTCGACGACGCTGACCCGCACGTCGGTGAATCCGTTCGCCGGCACCCAGATCGAAGCCACCGGCCGATCGCCGGCGACTGTCATCGCGTGGGCGAAGCCCTGCTCGAGCTGGTCCGCGGAGTCAGCGAACCACGGCGAGCCGTTGGCCCCGAGCCAGTGGTTCTTGATGTGGGTGAGCTCATCAGCGCTGAACGAGTTCATGTCGAACTGCCAATCGTCGCTCGCCGCCCGGGTCTGGACGTCCGTCCATTGCGCCGCCAAGTCCTTGATGCCCTCGTGAACGCCCGCCTTGAGCATCTCGTTGAGTACATCCAGCGGACCGACGATTACTCGTTGATCGACAACCATCATGATTTGTGCCTCCTCGCCAAAAGGCCCGGGGACCCGCGCCTCCCAAGGTGACACTAAGCCCAGAAACGATTTCTGACCAGGGGTTTGTTGGCGTGGGCCGAACGGTTGCCGGTATCGCCGACCACAATGGTCGGCCCGGACGGGTCGATGACGAGTGAGAGCTTCATGGCTTCGACCGTAGGCCGCGAGTCGACGGCGCGAGGAGAAGGCCAGGCGTATGCGACACTGGTCGCATGGCCAGTGGCTGCTGCGAGAACAAGGCGGACGAGCTCGCCGAACTCCGCGAGCGCCAGCGCCGGATCCTGTGGGCCGTGCTGGCCATCAATGCGGTCTTGTTCGTCGTCGAGTTCACCGTCGGATGGTGGGCCCGGTCGACTGCGTTGCTGGCCGATTCGCTGGACATGCTGGGCGACGCTTTCGTCTACGCCTTCAGCCTCTGGGTGCTCCAGCGCGGGGCCCGATGGCGGGCCCGGGCCGCGCTGAGCAAAGGCCTCGTGCAGCTCGGCTTCGGTGTGGTGGTGCTCGGCCAGGCCACGTGGCGAGCGATCGAGGGCTCCACTCCCAACGCCGGTGCCATGGGATGGATGGGCCTGGTGGCGCTGGCCGGTAACACCTGGGCCTTCTACCTGCTGTGGCGCCACCGCAGCGACGATCTCAACATGCGATCGACGTGGCTCTGTTCCCGCAACGACCTGGTGGCCAACACCTCGGTGCTGGGCGCCGCCGTGCTCGTGGCCTGGCTCGACAGTCCTTGGCCCGACGTTGCGGTCGGTGTCGCCATCGCGCTGCTGTTCCTGCGCACCGCGGCCGACGTCATCGCCGATTCCCGCGCCGAACTCCGGGCTGCGTCCAAGCCGTCGGCCGATGATGCGCACGATGACGCTGCACCGTCGTCGACTGGCGCCTGAGGCCGCGAAGTCGGAGTTGTTCGCGACTTACCGGGCCCGAGCATCGTCCTACGTTTGCCATGCCCTCGCCAACCAGTGATCGAGGCGGGACGACAGACGAGCTGCCAATGCTCCGGGTCGGGTTCGCCGACGCCGAAAGATCGTATGCCGACGCGCTCTGCCTGGCGCTCCGGTCGACCACCGATCTGCTTGGCGCGGGATCGGCAACGACGACAGCGGGAGCGTTGCAGCTGACCGAATCGGGCCGCCTCGATGTGTTGGCTATCGGGTCCCGTCTGCGCGACGACGATGGCCTGGCCTGTGTCGAGTCGCTGCGCAAGCGGGACCTGTCGTGTTCGGTCCTCCTCGTCACCTCTCTCGCGTCGGCAGATCTGTGGTCTCGCGCCGCGAAGGCCGGCTGCCAAGGCATCGTTGCCAAGCAGTCGGCGTTGGTCGAGGTACTCGACGCGATTCGCGCAGTTGGTCGGGGGGAAACGATTCCACTGATCGACCTCCGCGAACCGCGCATTGCGCTGTCCAACCGGCAGCGCCAGGTTCTCGAGCTCATGGGCCAAGGCTGCGACCCGGCCACGATCGCCGAGCGACTGTTCATCAGCATCCATACCGCGCGCGGCCATGTGAAGACCGTGATGCGCCAGATGGGGGCGTCGACGCAGCTGGAAGCGGTCACCAACGCACTTCGGCTCGGCTACCTCGCCGCACCTCCGGTGCAGCCGATCCCCCACCGGGGCCACCAGAATCCCGAAACAACCCATATGGGCTGATTTGCGGCAGTGGCGCGACATCGCGCCGGGGCCGCCCGTCCTCCAGCCGAACAACATTCCCAGGAGGAAACCCGTGGCCACCGCCGTGCTAGCCGCTGTCAGCTTCTCTGACAGCATCCAGAAGACCATCGACGACATCGCCGAATTCGTCCCGAGACTCATCGGGGCGATCGTGATCTTCCTGATCGGTCTCTTCATCGCCAAGCTGATCCGAAAGGCGATCCACAAGGTGCTCACCAGGGCACAGGTCGACAGCCTCGTCGATCGCAGCGGTCTGGGCGGACCACTGGAGAAGGCCGGCTTCGCCGATTCGGGATATTTCCTGGCCACGATCGTCTACATCATGCTGATGCTCATCGTGGCGCAAGTGACCGTTGCCGCACTCGGGATCGATGCCCTGAAGGATCTGCTCGACGACTTCGTCGCGTTCATCCCGAAGATCTTCGTCGCCATCATCATCCTGTTCGTGACCGGGGCGGTGGCCAACTGGGTCAAGGACTTCATCGGCGGCGTGACCGAAACGCAGGGCTGGGGCAACCTGGCCACCAATGTGGCGACCGGCGGCGTCTGGCTGATCGGTGTTTTCGCGGCACTCGACCAGATCCAGGTGGCCCAGGACATCGTCGACACGCTGTTCCAGGCGGTCGTCGGATCGCTGGCCCTGATCCTGGTGATCAAGTTCGGCGTCGGTGGCATCTGGGCGGCCCGTGACCGGTTCTGGCCGGGCGTGTACGACAAGCTCGGCGCCGCCAGCTCCGACCAGAGCTGAGTTCCGCAGCGACGGCCCGGTCAGGCGCCGCCGCATGGCGGGAACCCGGGCCAGGAAGCCCAGGCTGATGAGCACGAATCCCGGTCCGACGTCGGGAATGAGCGCGACGTGGACCAGCAGCGCGGCGGCGACCACATAGGTGGCCTTGTGGAGCAGCCGCCACCGCCGCATGCCGAGCACCACCTGCGACCGGCGACTGCTGGTCAGGAACAACGGCAGGGCCACGACGAGCGCAATGGTCCCGGCGATCAGGAACGGTGCGCTGAGCACCGCGGTGATTCCGCTTTCGATGACGAACATCGCGCCGTTGGTCAGGGCGAGCAAGAAGAAGACGATTCCGAGATACTTGCGAACGCGGACCTGGCTTCGACCGGTGATCCACTGCACCGGTGAGGCCAGGAACATGGCGCCGAAGGTGAGCATGCCGGGGTTCTCGGCTGCAGCCAGGGCAAAGGTGACCATGGCGTGGGTGCTGATCAACCCCAGGAGCGCGGCGCCGACCGCACCGGCGACGAGGACGGGCGCGACGGTGGCCAGGGCCAGCACGATGAGCTGGAGCGCGGTGAACCGCTTCCACCGCGGCGTGCGGAGCCAGCGCCGGAACGGCGAAGATCCTCCGGAGGAATGCCTGGCCCTGACCGCGGTTGGCGCAGGAGTCGAATGGGATGGCCGTGCGGGGCGAGCTCGGAGTTGAGCTGTCATCGAGGTTGCCTTTCTGCTGATGCCCTCTCATCCTTTGCGGCTCGGCCCCTGCCCGAATCGGCCCGCGGTCGGTTGTGGATACACCCTGGGGAGTACGCGTTTCGACGACCGGTCGGCAACACTTGGGGGCGAGGACCGCCCTATGCCCGATGCCGAACCCACCGCTACTGCTCGGCGTGAGCGGTGGCCCCTCGACCAGCGCACCAGCGATGTGCTGTTGGCCATCGTGTTGACCGGCTTTGCCGTGGTCGCCTTGGCCCTCGACTTGGACGAAGGTGACGCCGCCACGGCCCTGTCGTACCCGTTGGCCATCATTGCTGCCGGCTCGCTCGCGGCCCGACGCATGTACCCGGCCGCGGTGCTCGCGACGGTCGTCGCCGGCCGACTGTTGTTGATCTGGGACGTCGGGAACGAGGTGGCACTGGCACCGGCTGCGGCGGTGGCGCTCTACACGGTGGCCCGGCACAGCGAACGCAAGGTTGGCCTGCTCACCGCAACCGCGGGTGCACTGGTGATGGGCGTTGCGGCCGCCGCCTTGGGCGATGAGGTCTTCGGGCGCGAGCTGCTCGGTGAAGCAGCGCAGGGGTTCCTGCCCATCGCAGTCGGTGACGCCGTCCGCTCCCGCGCCGACCGGGTTCGCGACCTGATCGAATCGGAGGCCGAGGCTCGGGTGCAGGCCGAACGGCTCCGAATCGCTCGGGATCTGCACGATGTGGTCGCCCATGGACTGTCGACGATCGCGATTCAGTCGGGGGTCGCCGCCCACCTGCTCGATCGCGACCCGAATCAGGCCCGGGAAGCACTCGACGTGATCAACGCCACCGGGAAGTCGTCGCTCGAAGAGCTGCGGGCGATGGTCGGGGTGCTGCGCTCGACGGACGGCGCCGCCTTGCGCCCGACGCCCACCGACCCGAACGACATCGGCGAGCTCATCGAAGGAGCCGTTCGGGCCGGGGTGGACGTGTCGTGCGAGATCTCGGGCGCATTCCCCGCCGACGTCAACGACGCGGCAGTGGTCGCAGTGCACCGCATCGTGCAGGAAGCGTTGACCAATGTGGCCCGTCATGCCGCGGCGGCGCGGACGGTGGTCCGCCTCGACCACGGCGACCACGAGGTGACCGTCGAGGTCCACAATGAACGCCCGCCGGGAAGACCGGGCGCGGTGGCGTCGACCGGTGTCGGTATCGTCGGGATGCGCGAACGAGCCGCATCCATGGGCGGGAGCCTGGATGCCGGCTCCACCGCTGATGGCGGGTACCAGGTTGTCGCCATCGTGCCCTA
>JABDJW010000235.1 GCA_013002375.1 Acidimicrobiales bacterium
CCGCCGCAGGTGATCGAGCACGGTGATACAGCTGAACTGCCGGATGCGAGGCCGGTCGAAGGGGAAGAGCAGACGAACCGACTCCACCACGCCGTCCACCGAGGTGGCCAGGAAGACCGTGCCCGGGTCTACGCCGTCCCACGGCTCCGGGCCGGCCACGCCGGTGACCGCAACGGAGCAATCGGCCTTGAGCACCCGGCAGGTCTCGGTGGCCATGGCCCGCACCATCTCGTCGGTCACCGACGAACCGTCGGGAACACCGAGCACATCGACCTTGACCTGGGTCGCGTAGCCGACAATCCCGCCCCGGAACGCTTTGCTGGAACCCGGCACATCGACGAGCCGGCTCGAGATCAAACCGCCGGTGAGGCTTTCGGCCACCCCGAGCGTGAGCCCCTGGCGTTCGAGTTCGCGCAACACGACCGCTTCCATGGTGTCATCGTCGGCGCCGAAGACGATCGAGTCGATGACGGCGCGCACGCGGGCTTCTTCGTCGGCCAGCTGAGCGTCGACCTCGGCCTCGGTGGCGGCTTTGGCCGTGATACGCACCTTGAGGCCCTCGATACCGCTCGCCAGGAAGGCCAAGGTCGGTCCTCCCTCGCGGTCGAGCCGTTCGATTTCGGGGCCGAGCAACTCGGCCAGACCGCTCTCGGACATCCCCCACGTGCGCAACACTCGGGATCGGATGACGGAGAGATCGCCGGCGCGCGCCCGCAGATCGGGGATCACGGTGCCCAACACCATCTGCTTCATCTCCCACGGCACGCCGGGGACCGCGTAGATCACTTTGTCACCGACCGGGCAGACCAGCCCGGGCGCAGTGCCAGGTTGCTGCTCCATCGCTCGAGCACCGACCGGTACCCGGGCCTGCCGGAGGTTGTTCTCGGGCATCTCCCGACTGCGGCTGCCGAACATCGTGGTGATCTTCTCCACGATGGCCGGATCGATCTCGAGCTCAACGCCCATGACGGTGGCGATCGCCTCGCGCGTGAGGTCGTCTTGCGTCGGCCCGAGCCCACCACACACCACGACGGCGTCACTGCGGTCGAGCGCGGTGCGCAGCACCGACTCGATCCGTTCGGGGTTGTCCCCCACCTTGGTCTGGAAGTACGAGTCGATGCCGACCTCGGCCAACTGCTCGCCGATCCACGACGAGTTCGTGTCGACGATCTGGCCCAGCAACAGCTCGGTGCCGACCGCCACCACTTCACAGATCATTTCGTTGCTCCGGGATCAAGCCGGGTGGCGAGGCAAATGGGTGCGGCCGTCAAACAGATACTGGACGCCGGTGAACACGGTGAGGGCTACCGCCAACCACAGGCTCGACTGCACCAACCACCGCTCGTCGACGACCCCGGGGGTGATGGCGAAGAGCAGCGCGAGCCCCTGCACGAAGGTCTTGTACTTGGCCGAGTTCCGGGCGGGAATCGCCACGCCGCGGCCGGCCCACTTGAACCGCCAGAGGCTCACCGCCAGCTCCCGGATCCAGACGATCACCACCGGGATGAGCGCATAGCTTCCGACGATGTAGAGGCATGCCATACCGCCGAGAACCACGACCTTGTCGGCCAGGGGATCGAGGAACGCCCCGGCCCGCGTGCCACCGCGCGACCGGGCCAGCATGCCGTCGATCTTGTCGGTGACGGCCATCGCCAGGCCGAGCAGGGCTGCCGCCCAGGATGCACCGAGGGTGGCCTCGTGGCTGAGCACCAGGGAGAACAGCACCGGTGCGGCCGCGATGCGGGCCAGGGTCAACATGTTGGCCGCGTTGGTCACGAACGCGCCGGTGTGATGCAGGACGGCATTCATGGCGTCTCCCGCGAGCGTACGACGCTATTCATGGCGTCGCCTCGAGGTCGGGCCCGAGCGACGCCGTAATCGTCACTTCGGTAAAGGCACCCACCGGTACATGCTCCGGGACGTTGATGATGCCGTCAATTTCGGGAGCTTCTCTCGGGCTGCGGGCCACGCCGACTTCATCCACGAGAACTTTGACTCGGCGGCCGACCATTTCGTCACGTTTTCGGGCGGTTATTTCATCCTGTCGCTCGCTGAGCTCGCCCAGGCGGTCGCGCACCAGACCGGAGTCGACCTCGCCGTCGAGCTGGGCGGCATGGGTGCCATCCTCTCGGCTGTAGGAGAAGAACCCACACCAGTCGAGCTGCGCTTGCTCGACGAAGGCCAAGAGCTGATCGTGATCTTCTTCGGTCTCGCCGGGGTAACCGACGATGAAATTGGACCGGAACGCGGCCTCGGGGAACCGGCTGCGGATCGCGGTGATTCGTTCGAGGAAGCGATCGCCGTCGCCCCACCGCCTCATGCGCCGCATGAGCGGCGGCGACACATGCTGCAGCGAGAGGTCGAAATAGGGCACCCCGGTGGCACCGATGGCATCGATCAGCGTGTCGTTCAACTCGGATGGATACAGATAGAGCAGTCGCACCCACTCGACCCGATCGGCGACCGCCTGCACGAGCGGCACCAGCGATTTCGAGCCCTGGCCCTGGTCGCGTCCGTAGGACGCCAAGTCCTGGGCGACGAGCACGATCTCCCTGGCGTCGAGCTGCTCGACCTCGTCGAGGATCTGCTGCTGCGAACGGCTGCGCTGGGGGCCCCGGAACGACGGGATGGCACAGAACCCGCAGGCCCGGTCGCAGCCCTCGGCGATCTTCACGTAGGCCCACGGACGCTCCGACTTGGGCCGAGGCAGGTTGAGCAAGTCGAACGAGGGCGGCTCCGGCGACTCGGGCCTGCGGCCCAACGTGACCGGAACGCCGAAGCCGGCGACGACATCGACCTCCGGCATGGCGGCGGCAACGGCCTCGCCCTCGCGCTCGGCCAAACAGCCGGTGACGACGAGCTCGGCCTCAGGTGCCTTCGCGGCGGCGAGATCGAGAATGGTGTTGACCGACTCGGCCCTGGCTTCCTCGACGAAGGCGCAGGTGTTGATCACGACGAGATCGGCGGCTTCCGCCGAGTCGGCCTCGGTCAGGCCGTCGGCGTGCATGGTGCCGACCAACTTGTCCGAGTCGACTTGATTCTTGGGACAGCCGAGCGTCTCGATCCAGTAGGTGCGCGGCTCGGCCATTCCCCCAACTCTACTGCCCCGACGGCAACACGAATCGGCCGCGATCGACCGCCCCCTGTCCGGGCCTGGGCCGCGTCAGCTCGCCGGAGCGGGCTGAGCGCCACGGACGAGCCGGCCCGGTAGCGCGTCGGTCGGCTCGCCAGAAGCGTAGGTTTCCTGGCCCGACACGAACGTGTGCAGGTAACCATCGGCCCGCTGCAACACCCGGCGCCCGCCGGCCGGCAGGTCGTAGGCGAGCTCGGGCTGGCGGACCCGCAAGTGCTCGAAATCGATGACGTTGAGATCGGCCCGATAACCCGGCGCCAAGACCCCTCGGTCGTTCAAGCCGACGGTGCGAGCCGTATCGCGGCACTGGCGCTGGATCAGGAACTCGAGATCGATCCGGTCGTAGGGCCGCTCGCGGCCCCAGTGCTGCAGGAGCGTGGTCGGGAACGAACCATCGCAGATCGTGCCGACGTGCGCCCCGCCGTCGCTCAGCGCCGGCACGGTGTACGGGTGGGTGAGCAGCTCGCGGGTCGCGTCGAGGTTCATCTTCCCGTAGTTGGTGAACGGGAGCCACATCATCGCGGTGCCGCCGTTGCCGCAGAGAATGTCGAGTGTGAGCTCCTGGGGCGAGACGCCAGCGGCCTCGGCGCGCTTCAGCATGGTCTGATCGGGTGACGGCTCGTAGTTCGGGTGTTCGCCGAGCTCGAACATGATGTCGTAGCGCTCGATCAGTCGTACGCCGACCAGTGACGGATCGGCGCTGTCGCCACCCGCAGCCTCGAGCAAACGAGCCTTCCTGTCGGGTTCTTGCAGCGCCTTGGCCCGCTCGGCGGGCGGCAGGCCGGCAACCTCGTGCCAGACCGGGTTGGCCATGAACGGGTTCAGCGTGCACTCGAAGCCCAACAACACGCCGATCGGTCGCACCGCGCACTGGCCGGTGATCTCCAAACCGTCGGCCCTCGCTTGTTCGATCTCGGCCAACAGGCCGCGGTGGTAGTCGTAGCTGCGGGGGCTCTCGATCAGCGTGAAGCTGAGTGGACGGCCCGACGCTTCGGCCATGGCCCGCGCGATCGCGAACTCACCTTTGATGTCCGCGAAATCGCTGACCATTTGCAGAACGCCGGTGCCGGTGGCGCCGATCGCTTCGGCGATGCCGACCATCTCGGCTTCGGCCGCCGTGAGCGTGGGCGTGAAATCGCCGGTGCTGGTCTTGTGATTGGTCGTGCGGCTGGTCGTGAAGCCCAGCATGCCGGCGGTGATGCCCTCGGCCGCGAGCTGACCCATCAACGCAATGTCGTCCGGGTTGGCATCCTCACGCCGCGCGCCCCGCTCCCCCATCACGTGCAGCCTCAGCGCACCGTGGGGCACCTGTGCTGCGATGTTGAGATCCTTCGGTGTGTCGATCGCGTCGAGGTAGTCGGGCAGCGAGTTCCAGGTCCACGGCAGACCTTCATGCAGCGCGGTACCCGGGATGTCCTCGACCCCTTCCATCAACTGCACGAGGCGATCGTGGTCGGTGTCGTGCACGGGAGCGAAACCGACCCCGCAGTTCCCGAACACGACGG
>JABDJW010000253.1 GCA_013002375.1 Acidimicrobiales bacterium
CCACCGGCGTGTGCGATTACAGCCGGCCCGACCCCAACTAGACCCGGTTGGGCGAACAATGGCGGAGCTACGGCACCGACTCGTAGCAGTACCCACCTCGGGGAGATCCGGCGAGGATTTGGCGCGCCCAGCGCTCCTATTCCTCGCCAGAAATCCGATGCGTCGGGGGGATGCGGCCTGGGGCTAGTGTCGGCGGCATGAAAGCTGTCGTGCTGTACCAAAGCCGTCGGGGCAACACCCGTCGCGCCGGCGAACTCATCGGCGAGGCCTGCCTGCGGAAAGGCATCGAGGCCAGCATCCGCCCCGCCACCAACCCCGACCACCGAGCACTGGCCGAAGCCGATGTGGTCTTCGTCGGCACGTGGGTCGGCGGCATCGTCATCGCCGGCCATCACCCCGGCCAGACCGGCAAGCTCAGCAAGCTCCCCGCGCTGTACAACAAGGACACCGCGGTGTTCATGACCTACAAGTGGCACGCCGGCAAGGTGCTCGATTCCTTCGCCGGTTGGCTGCACCGCAACAAGGGCGCCGAGGTGCACCACGGCGCGCTCATCAAGAGCGGTGCCATCGAGGCCGATGGCGCAACCTGGGCCGATGCCTTCGTGAACGAGACGCTGAGCAAGCTCGGCGTGCGGGTCAAGGGCTAGCGGGGCTACGCCGTCGCGGCCCCGACGACACAATCCTGACAACACCACCCGCGAGCGCCGCCCGGCACCTCGACCAATCCGTAGGTGTCACCCACGTTGATCTCGGCGCCGCACCGGGCACACCGGGTGTCGTTCATCGCCACCGACAGCTGGACATCGGGATCGGCCAACGCCGAGGTCGGTTCTTCGATTGGCGTGAGCGAAGCGATCCAGTGCGGAATGGGCAGCTCGTGCAGCCCGTCAGGAGTTTCGACCAGCCAGACCTCACCACTTTCGGCCCACCACGTCAGCGCCTGACGAGCCTCGGCGACCGCCTCGGGGCCGGCCGCAGTGGTGACGGTGACCGAACCGACCGGCTCGACCGCGAGCCGCCACCCGAGCGTGGTGATGCCGGGATGCCACGGGGCGCCGAAGAGCCGCTGGCTGATGCCTTCGAGGAGCTGCCGCAACGCCAGCGCCGGCGGACTGAGGGTCCGGATTGAGTCGGGCGTGATGAAGTCGTCCATTTCGGCGGCAGCCTAGTCGCGTGTCCGCACCATCCACCCTGCGAGCGATGACGCCCTTCACCGCGATCCTCGCCGCCTCGGCCTCGGTGTTTCCGGCCTTCCTCACCGGTGCCCTGGGCGTCCAGCTCAAGGCCGACCTCGGTATCTCCGATGTGCGCTTCGGATTCTCGATTTCGGTCTTCTTCGGCGCGGCCGCGCTCAGCTCGGTGGTGCTCGGCCGGCTGGGCGAACGGCTCGGCGCCACCCGAGCCATGACGAGCGGCTTGGCGATCACCCTGCTCGTACAACTCACCGTGGCCGGCTCGGTGCGCACCTACCCGGCCCTCCTGGCTGCGTTGTTCGTCGGCGGCGCGGCCAACGCCCTGACCCAAACCAGTGCGAACCTGTTCCTGGCCCGGAGTGTGCCGGTCTCGCAGATGGGCTTCGCATTGGCCCTGAAGCAGTCGGGAATGCCGTCGGCGACGCTGCTCGGCGGCCTGGCCGTTCCGGTGCTCGCCGAAACCGTCGGTTGGGAATGGGCCTACGCCACCGGTGCTGCACTCGCCGTCGCCGCGCTGATCGCGATCGCCGCCCACGGCCCGACGCCGGACCGCCCATCGATCGAGCGCCGACCAAGGCAGCCGACCGCTCGACCCGACCTCAACACCTCCACGCTGCTCGTACTGGCGACCGGGGTTGGCTGCGCCGCCTTCGGCGCCTCGGCCATCACCACGTTTCTGGTTTCGTCGGCCGAGCGCGCCGGCATGAGTCCCGGCCGGGCCGGCCTCCTGCTGAGCCTGGGCAGCGTGCTCGGCATCGTGAGCCGCATCACCCTCGGCCTTCGGGCCGACCGAGTGACCACCGCGATGCTGCCCAAGGTTGCCGCCCTGCTCGCCGGCGGCGCGCTGGGCCTGGTGATGTTGATCCCCCAGAATCCCGGTTGGCATGTTGCCGCCGTGCCTTTGGCCTTCGGAGCCGGATGGGCGTGGCCCGCGCTGTTCAACGCCGCCGTCGTCCTGGCCAACCCGTCAGCTCCGGCCGCAGCGACCGGTGTCACCCAGACCGGCGTCTACGTCGGCGCGGTGGCCAGTCCGATCATCCTCGGGGCCTTGATCGACGGTCCGGGGTACGGCGCGGCATGGGCGACGGCAGCCGCCGCGTTGCTGTTCGGGGCGCTCGTGATCGCCATCGGCTCCACCGCCGCAGGCGACAGACCGGTCGTCGCGTCCTAGCTTCGTCGCCATGAGCACCGACTTCGTACGAACACCCGACCAGCGGTTCGCGGACCTCGCCGACTTCCCCTACGAGCCGGACTACCTCGACATCGATGGGCTTCGCATGGCCTACATCGACGAGGGCCCGACCGACGGTCCCCTGCTTCTGCTGCTGCACGGCGAGCCCACCTGGAGCTATCTGTACCGGCGTATGATTCCGCCGCTCGTCCAGGCCGGCTTTCGTTGTGTCGCTCCCGATCTGATCGGGTTCGGTCGCTCCGACAAGCCGACCGACCAGTCGGCCTACACCTACGCCGGCCACCTCGGATGGCTCCAGTCCTTCATCGCCGGCGCCGGGCTCTCCGAGATCAACCTGTTTGCCCAGGACTGGGGAGGCCTGCTCGGCCTGCGAGCGGTAGCCGCTGACCCCGAGCGGTTCACGACCGTCGCGATCGGCAACACCGCGCTCCCCACGGGCGAATCAGCCGGCGACGGCTTCGACTCCTGGCTGGCGTTCAGCCAGAGCGGCGCGTTCAACGACGTCGGCGGTCTGCTGAGTCGGGCAGTGCAAGCCCGAACCCTGACCGAAGCAGAGATCGCGGCCTACCAGGCGCCGTTCCCGAGCGAGGAATACCTGGCCGGGGTCATCGTCTTTCCTCGCCTCGTGCCCATCACGCCAGCGCACCCGCAGGTCGAGGAGAACAAGGCCGCATGGAACGTGCTCGAGGGGTGGACGGAGCCATTCCTCACCCTCTGGTGCCCCGAAGACCCCGTCCTCGGACATTTTCAGCAGGAGTTCATCGATCGCATTCCCGGTGCCGCCGGCCAACCCCACCAATCCCTCCGGCCGGGTGGCCACTTCATCCAGGACGACCGGGGCGAAGACGTCGCCGCCGCCCTCATCGCCTGGCTCAGCCTGGACTAATACGAGTCGTGGCGCCGGAGCCAGGCCATCGACCAGGGCAGCTCGGCTTCGTCGCGGCCTTTCGAGGTGAGGTCGAGGAGGTGGTAGGTGCCGTTGACCATGTCGAGGCCGCGAGAGAACGTCTGGTAGGTGAGGTACACGTCGTCACC
>JABDJW010000266.1 GCA_013002375.1 Acidimicrobiales bacterium
GTACCGAGCTCACGCTCCGCCTCGGCGACAAGGACGCCACGTTCGATGTCGGGAACGTGCAGGTCACCACCCGGTTGATCGAGGGTGATTTCCCGAACTACCGCGGCCTGATCCCGGACAACCATCCCAACATGCTCACCGTGGGCCGCGAGGCCCTGCTCGATGCGGTGCGGCGGGTGCGGTTGTTGGCCCAAGAGGCCACGCCGGTGCGGATGATCATGAAGGAGAACGCGCTCGAGTTGGTCGCGGTCACCCAAGATGTCGGCCAGGCTCACGAGTCGCTCGACGCAAACTACGACGGCGAAGAACTCACGGTGGCCTTCAATCCGGAGTACCTCCTGAACGGCATCGAGGTCACGACCGGCGATGAAATCACCCTGCAGACGGTCGATGCCCTGAAGCCGGCGCTGGTTCGCACCGTCGGCGACGACGACTTCGTGTACCTGCTCATGCCGGTCCGAGTGTCGTAGCGGCGCCCGTCGCCCCTTCACGAGCCGGCCCCCTCGCCAAGACCCCGAGCCGTGTACCTCCGTCGTCTCTGGCTCACGGACTTTCGGGGCTACACCGAGTTCGAGGTGTCCCTGGTCGACGGCATCGTCGCGGTGCTCGGCGACAATGGTGAGGGCAAGACGAATCTGGTCGAAGCCATTGCCTGGATCGCAACCCTGTCGTCGTTTCGGGGTGCGCCAACCGAAGCGTTGATCCGCGCCGGCGCCGAGCGGGCCATCGTGCGGGCCGAGATCGACAACGACGGCCGCGAGGTGTTACTCGAAGCCGAAATTCCCCGGCAGGGTCGGGCTCGAGTGCAGGTCAACCGGCAGAAGTTGGCCCGCACTCGCGATCTCCTCGGCGTGTTCCGGGTCAGCGTCTTCGCGCCGGACGACCTCGTGCTGGTCAAGGGCGGACCGAGCAACCGTCGGGCCTTTCTCGACGACACCTTGGTGGCTCGGCATCGCAAGCTCGACGTGGTTCGCGCCAACGTCGACAAGGTGCTCAAACAGCGCAACGCGTTGCTGAAGCAGTCGCATGGTCGGCTGACCGAGGAGATCGAGACCACCCTCGACGTTTGGGATTCCAAATTGGTCGAAGCGGGAGAGGCCTTGGTCGCGGCCCGTGTCGAGACGCTCGATTTGTTGCGCCCCCGGCTTTCCGAGGCCTACGACCGATTGGCTCAGCGCCCGGCCACGGTCATCGCGACCTACGAACGCTCCTGGGATGGCCCGCTCGCCCAGGCGCTCGTCGCCAGTCGTCGCGATGATCTGCGCCGGGGCGTCACCACCGTTGGCCCGCACCGCGATGACGTCGAGCTCCGGATCGGCGGCCTGCCGGCCCGCACCCAGGCCTCACAGGGCGAGCAGCGATCGTTGGCCTTTGCCCTGCGGCTGGCCGCCCACGAACAGGTGACCGAAGAGACCACCGAGTCGCCGGTACTCCTGCTCGATGACGTATTTTCCGAACTCGACCCCGCTCGAAGCGACGCCCTGCTCGAGCATCTGCCGCCCGGGCAGGCCTTGTTGACGTCGGCCGCGGGACTTCCGCCCCGGGCTGCACCGGCACAAGTCCTGCATATCCGCGATCATGCATTGGTGATCGTGCCATGAATGACCGTTCCGGAGATCGGCACAAGCGCCGACCGCGCCCGTATCGCGCCTCGAGCCAGAAGCTGCCGCCTCAGCCACAGCCGCTGGCCAGCTCGATCGAGCGCCTGTTGGGTCACCTCAACGCGCCGACCGCATCGACGCTTCAGACGGTCTTCGACCGGTGGGACGATCTCGTCGGGCCGGGGTTGGCCGAACACACCGAGCCGGTGTCGTTGGTCGATCGCTGCCTCGTGATCGCCGTCGACGATCCCGCGTGGGCCAGCCAGCTCTCCTGGGACGCCAATCGGATCATCGATCTGGTCAACGGCGAGCTCGAGGAGCCGCTGGTGGAGACGCTGCAGACCCGGATCCGACCACCCCGTTCGTCGTAGCGCAGCCGGGTTCGGCCCGCGCCGAAAACCGGGTTCCCCCACAGGTCGAAAATGGGGTTCTCGTCGAGGGCCAAACCCACGTCGACAAAGGTGGGCAATGACCCAAAAACGTCGGTGGTCGCTGGTATGATGACAACGTTGTGATTCACCGCCTGACCCGTGGTTTTTCAACAGTGTTTCCCCGGTTCTTGCCTCTGGGCCCGCCCGGTTTCGATCGGTGCAGGTGTCGCAGTGGGTGACGTGACTTTCCCTCGCGAGTGCAGTCCCGATCTGCACGCAGATCTCAACTGATAGGACCCGGTCCTGTGGCCGACGCCAACGACGAACTTTCCGAATCCGACACCAAGCTCGCGCCCGCGACGTCAGACGGTGGTGATGCCGATCTGGCGCCACTCGAATCCGCTGATGGCACCGGCGCCCATGTCGATGCCGACTACGACGCGTCGGCCATCACCGTGCTCGAGGGCCTCGAGGCGGTGCGGAAGCGCCCGGGTATGTACATCGGCTCGACCGGTCCGTCCGGGCTGCATCACCTGGTCTATGAAGTGGTCGACAACTCCGTCGACGAAGCAATGGCCGGCCACTGCACCCGGATCGACGTGTCCTTGTTGGCCGATGGTGGTTGCGAAGTCGTGGACAACGGCCGAGGAATCCCGGTTGGCGAGCACCCGCAGTACGCACCGCTCACTGCCGCCGAGGTCGTGCTCACCGTCTTGCACGCGGGCGGCAAGTTCGGTGGCGACGGGTACAAGGTGTCGGGCGGCCTGCACGGCGTCGGCGTGTCGGTGGTCAACGCACTCTCCAGCAAGGTCGAGGTCGACATCGATCGCGAGGGCAAGCGCTACTTCATGGACTTCGCCGATGGTGGCGAACCGAAGACCGCCCTCGATGTAGTTGGCGATGCTCCCGACGACCACACCGGCACGACCGTACGGTTCTGGCCCGACAGCACGATCTTCGACGAGACGCGGTTTCGGGCCCAGACGCTGCTCGAACGTTTCCAGATGATGGCGTTCCTCAACCGCAGCCTCGAGATCCGCTTTCGCGACCTACGGCCCGAAGCCGCTTCCGCGGACTGGACCAGCTACAAGTACGACGGTGGCATCAGCGACTTCGTCCGCCACATCAACCACACCAAAGAGGCGCTGTTCGACACCGTCGGGTACTTCGACGCTGCGGAGAAAGACCAAGAGGTCGAGCTCGCCTTCCAGTGGAATACCGGCTTCAACAACGACGGCATCCACTCCTTCGCCAACGGCATCACCACCATCGAGGGTGGCATGCACGAAGAAGGCTTCCGCAAGTCACTGACCAATGTGGTGAACAAGTACGCCTTCGAGCGCGGCATCCTCAAGGACGGCAAGGACGATCGCCTGCAGGGTGAGGACATCCGCGAAGGCCTCACCGCGATCATCAGCGTTCGCCTGGCCGATCCGCAGTTCGAAGGCCAGACCAAGGGCAAGCTGGGCAACGTCTCCATTCGCTCGCTGGTCGAACGGGCCACCAACGAGAAGTTGGCCGAGTGGCTGGAGGAAAACCCCAACGAAGCCAAGGTCATCGTGGGCAAGGCGGTGGCGGCATCGCGAGCCCGGTTGGCCGCCCGTCAGGCCCGCGACCAGGCTCGCCGCAAGTCGGCGCTCGACGGCGCCGGCATGCCCGACAAGCTCAAGGACTGTTCGTCGCGCAACCCCGACGAGTGCGAACTCTTCATCGTGGAGGGCGACAGCGCCGGTGGTTCGGCGGTACAAGCCCGTGACCCGCGTACGATGGCGATCCTGCCCATTCGCGGCAAGATCTTGAACGTCGAACGGGCCCGGCTCGATCGCATGCTCAAGAACAACGAGGTGCAGACCCTCACCCAGGCGATCGGCGCCGGCATCGGCGAGGAATTCGACGTCGAGAAGATCCGCTACGACAAGGTGATCCTGCTGTGCGACGCCGACGTCGACGGCAGCCACATCCGTACCCTGCTTCTGACGTTCTTCTTCCGCCAGATGAAGGAGCTCGTCGAGTTCGGTCACGTCTACATCGCCCAGCCTCCGCTGTACTCAACGCTCGTGGGCAAAGAGAAGATCTACCTCAAGGACGAAGCGGCCAAGGATGCGTTCCTGGCCGCCAACCCCAACCACAAGGAGATCTTCGCCCGGCTGAAAGGCCTCGGCGAGATGGACTGGGAAGAACTGGCCACCACCACGATGGATCGCGATCAGCGCACGTTGCTACAGGTGTCGGTCGAGACCGCGGCGATTGCCGACGAGGTCTTTTCCACCCTCATGGGCGAAGACGTCGAAAGCCGCAAACACTTCATCCAAACGAACGCCAAAGACGTTCGTTTCCTCGATATCTAAGCCGGAGATCGCATGAGCGACGACAACGTAGACGACACGCCGACGCCCGAGCATCCGACCGGCGGCGACGACGACCGCGGACCGATTACCGATTTCGGTGACATCGAACCGATCGAGATCCAAGAGGAGATGGAACGTTCGTTCCTCGACTACGCGATGTCGGTCATCGTGTCGCGAGCGCTGCCCGATGCCCGCGACGGACTGAAGCCCGTCCATCGCCGCATCCTGTGGGCGATGTACGACATGCGGGCCATGCCCGATCGAGCCACGATGAAGTCGGCGCGCGTCGTCGGCGACGTCATGGGCAAATACCACCCCCACGGCGACATGGCAATCTACGCGTCGCTGGTGCGCATGGCGCAATCGTTCAGCCTGCGTCACCCGCTGATCCACCCCAAGGGCAACTTCGGCTACAACCCCGACGACTCCCCGGCCGCATCGCGCTACACCGAGTGTCGACTGGCGCCGATCGCGCTCAACATGCTGGCCGACATCGACGAAGACACCGTCGACTTCGTCGACAACTACGACGCCAGCTCGTCCGAGCCCGAGGTCCTGCCGTCGCGGTTTCCCAACCTGCTGGTCAACGGCAGCCAGGGCATCGCGGTCGGCATGGCCACCAACATCCCGCCCCACAACCTGGGCGAGTCGATCGACGCGGTCGTGCACCTGCTCGAGAACCCCGAGGCCACCCCCGACGATCTCATGAAGTTCGTGAAGGGCCCGGATTTCCCGACCGGCGGGTTGATCATGGGCCGGGCCGGTATTCAGAGCGCCTACCGGACCGGCAAGGGCTCGATCAAGATGCGGGCCCGGGCCGAGATCATCGAAGAGGGCTCGAGCTCCAAGATCGTCGTCACCGAACTCCCGTACCAGGTCAGCCCGAACGCGGTGATGCTCAAGATCAAGGACTTGGTCGACGCTCGCGAACTCGAGGGGATTCGAGACATCGCCGACTTCTCCTCCGGTGGTAAGACCAAGATCGAGATTCAACTGAAGCGCGACGCGCCGGCCTTGGTCATCCTCAACAACCTGTACAAGCGCACACCATTGCAGAGCTCGTTCCCGGTGAACGCGGTGGCCCTGGTCGACGGGATCCCTCGCACGCTGAATCTGCGCGACATGTTGGTGGCCTACGTCGATCACCAGCGCGAGGTCATCCGACGCCGGTCCGAGTACCGGCTCGCCAAGCGTCAGGAGCGCCTCCACATCGTCGAAGGCCTGCTCCGGGCCCTCGACATGATCGACGAGATCATCACCTTGATCCGGGCATCGGCCGACCGTGGTGCGGCCCGCGACGGCCTCATGGCCGAACCGTTCGACTTCAGCGAACGCCAAGCCACTCACATTCTCGATATGCAGCTCGGTCGTCTGACCCGCCTTGGTCGCACCGATCTCGAGGAAGAACAAGCGCAACTCCTCGAGGAGATCGGCGAACTCGAAGCCATCCTGGGCGACGAGAACAGGCTGCGCGAGGTCATCAAGACCGAGATCCTCGAGGTCCGCGAGGAGTACACCGACGAGCGCCGCTCCGAGATCACCTTCGATCCCGGCGACATCGACATCGAAGATCTCATCGACGACGAAGAAGTCGTCTTCATGATGAGCAACGGCGGCTACGTGAAGACGGTCTCGGTGGACGAGTTCCGAACCCAGGGTCGCGGTGGTCGTGGTGTGGCCGGTACGAACCTGAAGGATGAGGACTATGTCGTCGACATGATCCACACCTCGGCCCATGCGTACTTGCTGTTCTTCTCGACCCGGGGCAAGGTCTACCGGCTCAAGGCGCACCAGATCCCGATGACCTCGCGCACGGCGCGAGGAACGCACATGGCCAACCTGTTGCCCCTCGAAGAGGGCGAGCTGATCCAGGCCATCATCGACACCCGCGACTACGAGACCAACCGGTACTTGTTCTTCGCGACCCGGATGGGTCGGGTCAAGAAGACCCTGTTCACCGCCTACGACTCCTCGCTCAAGGCCGGTCTGATCGCCATCAAGCTCAACGAAGGTGATGAACTGGTCGAGGTCATCCCGGCCAACGACGGCGACGACATCTTCTTGGTTTCGAGCAAGGGCCAGACCATCCGGTTCGATGAATCGGCGGTACGGGCCATGGGCAGAACCGCGGCCGGCGTCCGAGGTATGAAGTTCCGTGACGACGATTTCCTGGTCGCCCTCGATGTGGCTCGGGAGGAGTGCAAATTCCTGACGATCACTTCGCAGGGTTACGGTAAGCGCAGCGAGCTCGACCAGTACCCGGTCAAGGGACGCGGTGGTCTCGGCGTCAAGGGCATGAAGATCACCGAAGGCAAGGGCCATGTGGTCGCGGCCTTCATGGTGGCCGACGACGGCGAGGTCTTCTTGATCGGCGACGGCGGCACGATCATCCGAACCCGAGTGGCCGACATCTCGGTGCAGGGACGCGCCGCCAGCGGCGTGAAGGTCATGAATGTGTCGGACGGCCACGAGATCGCGGCCGTGGCCCCCGTGTTCGCCACCGATGAAGACGATGCCGAGGACGAAGCCGAAGACGATGCCGGTGACAACGACGGAGAAGCGATCTCCGCTGCTGATGCGGGCGACGATGTCGAAACCGACACTGATCCCGGTTCCGACTCGGACTGACGCCGGCCGGAACCAGTCCCACTCCCCGAGACAACCAGCACAACTGAACAATCGGGAAGTGCCGTGCGTCCAACGACCGATGCGCACAACATTCGAACCGAACGCGCTGCGGCCGTTGCTGTGGCGGTGAGCATGCTGGCCATGTTCGGCCTCGCAGTGGCGGTGACCGCAGTTGCCGGCCGAGCTGCTGCCGACCAGGCCCGGGTGCAGGCCGCGGCCGATGCCACCGCCTTGGCGTTGGCCGGTGGCGGCTCCGCCGCGAGTGGCGCTGTCGCCGAGGCCAACGGGGTCGCCATCGAACGCCTTTCCACGAGAGGACCGTGCGGGCGCGTCACGGTTTCGGCCGGCCCGATCCAAGCATCGGCGACCGCTTTGTGGGAACTTGTCTGGATGCCCCCCGAACGAGCGCCCGATGGTCATAGACTGACGTGCCGTGGCTTCTGAATCCGATCTTGTGCCTGACGCCGATCCCGACGCGACGTCGGCGATGGAGCCGATCGACGCCGCTGCCGAAGCCGAACCCACCACGGCCGCGGAGGCGACGGATTCGGCATCGCCCAAAGGCGCCGGTGGCCGGCTCAGCAGCTTTCTGCGCAGCGATCCCGTCCTGCTCGAATCCACGACGGCGAGTGGTGTTCCGGGTCTCGGGCCGGTCCCCGGTCTCGGCGCGACCGAAACCGTCACACCG
Organism: Acidimicrobiales bacterium; assembly: GCA_013002375.1. Taxonomy (GTDB): domain Bacteria; phylum Actinomycetota; class Acidimicrobiia; order Acidimicrobiales; family SHLQ01; genus JABDJW01. Next base: position 7,637 of record JABDJW010000266.1, read on the forward strand.
ACGCTGTCCCGCCACGATCAAGATCGCAAGGATCAGGCCCGCGAAGATCGAGCCCGCGAATCCGGCGCCAAGAACAAGCGGACCGCGCCGGTGGTTGCCGACCCGGTCGCCGATCAACCCGCCCAGCCCGGCGCCGACGAGGAATTCGTCGTCCCCCAGAATCCGCAGATGGAGCCGTCGGGTGGTGTGGCCGAGGTCGTCGTCACCCCCGGAACCCCGCGGCCCACGATGCGCGACCGGCGCGCCGCCGGCAAGCTGCGGGCTCGCAAGGTCCGCCGGCTCATCCGCCACTTCGAGCCGTGGTCGGTTCTGAAGATCTCGCTACTCTTCTTCTTCTGCCTCTGGGCGATCTTCATGTTGGCCGGCTATGGGCTCTGGTATTTCGCCAACGAAGCCGAAGTGCTCGACAACGTCGAGAACTTCATCGAACAGCTCTTCGTCCTCGAAGAGTTCTCATTCAACTGGGATCAGATCTTCCGGGCCTGCGCCCTCGGCGGCCTCGTCCTGGTCGTGGCCGCGACCGGGTTCATGGTGCTGATGGCGGTGCTGTTCAACCTGATCAGCGATCTCACCGGAGGCGTCCGGGTCACCGTCATCGAAGAAGAAACTGCTCGGGTGTGGCCGAGCCGCCGGGCGCACCGCCAGGCCGAATCGGGGTAGCAGTCGAGAGCTTGGGCGGGTACCGTTCCTAGCTTCTACGGGCCTATAGCTCAGTCGGTTAGAGCGCACCCCTGATAAGGGTGAGGTCGCTGGTTCGATTCCAGCTAGGCCCACGCCGTTCGTCGCCCTGGCGGGCTCCTCTCTAACGGCCATTGTCGCCCGGGGGGCGAAAATGGCCCGGGCATGGCCTGGCGGCCAAACGTCGCGGGGACCCGCCGTTCATCGTCCGAACTGGTTGGAGATTCGACGCGATGGTGGTGGTTTTTCCAACCAGTTCGGCCATGGGGGCCCCACCGCCGCCTAAGATCGGCGTTGTGATGCAGCGGGTGCGCCGGGTGGCGGTCGTGTTGGTGGTGGTCGGACTCGTCGCCGCGATCATTCGGCTCCGCGGAAGTGGCGGCACGCCCCCCCAATCCGGCGGCTGGCGCGAGCTGTCCGGCCCAGACCTGCGTTGAGCGAGAAGGCAGACCTGCGTTGAGCGTCCAGGCGGTTGTCCTCGGCGTGGGCGCAGTTGGTAGCCGGGCGGCCCGACAGTTGGTCTCGACCGACCTGATCACCCGGACGTTCGTCGCGGACGCTGACAATCGCCAGGCTCGCGCGGTGGCCGAATCGCTCGGTCCCGGGGCGACAGCGGTCGACTACGAGGTCGGTGCTCCGCCACCGCCCGGCGACATCGTGGTGTTGGCCGGTCCGGCCGGTTCGCACGCGACCGCCG
>JABDJW010000271.1 GCA_013002375.1 Acidimicrobiales bacterium
GTGTTGTACCGGATCGAGCCGGTGACCCAATGGAAGGCCGACGACCCGTCGGACCAGTCAACCCATCGGTCTCCCTCCGCGAGCAAGGAACGTCGATTTGTTTCGGTACAACTCGAACTCGAGCCCGATCAGCTCGAAATCGTCGATCACCCGCCGTTGCCCGCTAGGTTTCGCCCATGGAACCACGCACCATTCGGGCCGCCGTCGGTCGGGCCTTCGGGCAGCCGTTGCAGGTCGAATGGGTCCAACTCGCTCCACCCGGGCCCGACGACGTGCAGGTCGATCTCGACGCCTGCGCGATTTGCCACAGCGACATCTCCTACATGGACGGCGCCTGGGGTGGCGATCTCCCGGCCGTGTGGGGCCACGAAGCGGCCGGCGTGGTCAGCGCGGTCGGAGCCGACGTTACCCGGGCCAATGTCGGCGATCGGGTCGTCGTGTCGCTGATCCGCTCCTGCGGCACATGCACCCAGTGCCAAAGGGGAAACGAGGTGGGCTGCACCACCGAGTTCGCCCTCGACGTCGACAGTCCACTTCGTGACGGGACCGGGGCGCCGATCGACCACGGTCTACGCACGGCGGGGTTCGCCGGCGCAACCACGGTTCATCAGTCGCAGGTCGTGCCGATACCGGCGCAGATGGGAGCCGACGTGGCCTCGTTGCTGGCCTGCGGCGTCATCACGGGCGTCGGGGCGGTCACCAACACCGCCGCGGTGCGGGCCGGCAGCTCGGTCGCCGTCGTGGGCACCGGCGGGGTCGGCCTCAATACCGTCCAGGGGGCTCGCCTCGCCGGCGCCGACCCGATCATTGCCCTCGACATCGACGAGGCCAAGCTGGCTGCCGCACGCGACTTCGGCGCGACGGACACGGTGAACGTCGACACCGACGACGTCGAGGCAGTCATCGCCCAGCTCACCGACGGCGACATGGTCGAGTACGTGTTCGTGACCACCGGGGCGAAATCGGCGCTCGAAGATGCCGGGAACCTGGTTGGCCCCGGGGGCGCCCTGGTCCTTGTTGGCATGCCGCCGTCGGACGTCTCGGTCGAACTCGACCCCGGCTCGTTGGCCGCCGCCAACCAACGCATCCTCGGCTCGAAGATGGGTTCGTGCCGACTCGACCGCGACGTTCCCCGCCTGATCAAGCTGTACCAGAACGGTGACCTCGAACTCGACGCGCTGATCACCAACCGCTACCCGCTCGACCGAATCAACGAAGCCATCGACGAGGTTCGGGCCGGCACCGCCCGCCGCAATATCATCGAGTTCAACGGAAACGACCGCTGACCGCGACAATCCGGGAGCACCAGTGAAGATCGCCGACGTAGCAACCTTCGTGGTCGGCAACCCCCCTCCCGGCTTCGGCGGGCGCTATTTCGTGTTCGTGAAGCTCACTACCGACGACGGCATCACCGGCGTGGGCGAGGCCTATACCTCGCCGTACGAACCGCATTTGGTCGCCGACCAGATCACGCACCTGGCCGAACGGCTTCTCGTCGGCACCGACCCTCACCACATCGAATCCTTCTGGCGACGGGCGTACGGGCGCGGGTTCAGCATGCGGCCCGATGCTTCACTGATGGGCGTGGTCAGCGCGCTCGAGATGGCGTGCTGGGACATCGTCGGCAAGGCGGCCGACAAGCCGGTCTACGAGCTGCTCGGCGGCCGGGTGCACGAGAAGCTGCGCAGCTACACCTACCTCTACCCCGAACCGGGTGATACCGCCGATGTCTACCTGGACCCGGCCACCGCGGCCCGCCGAGCGGCCGAGGAAGTGGACCGAGGGTTCACCGCCGTGAAATTCGATCCGGCCGGCCCCTACACGGTCTTCGATGGGCACCAGCCTTCACTTGATCGCATCCAGCTCTCGGTCGACATGTGTGCCGCGATTCGCGAGGCGGTCGGATCCCGCGCCGATCTCCTGTTCGGGACCCACGGCCAGTTCACCAGCTCGGGGGCCCTGCGGCTGGCCCGCCGCCTCGAACCCTTCGACCCGCTCTGGTTCGAGGAGCCGGTGCCGCCCGACAACGTCCCCGAGATGGCCAAGGTCGCGCACCAGACCACCATCCCGATCGCCACCGGCGAACGCCTGTGCACCAAGGCCGAGTTCGCCCGCGTGCTGGAGGCCAAGGCGGCCTCGATCCTGCAGTTGAACCTCGGCCGGGCCGGCGGCATTCTCGAGGGGAAGAAGATCGCGTCGATCGCCGAGGCCTTCGGAGCACAGATCGCGCCGCACCTCTACAACGGGCCCATCACCGGCGCGGCCAACATCCAGTTGGCCACCTGCTCGCCGAACTTCCTCATTCTCGAAGGCATCCGCGATTGGGGCGGCTTCCACGCCGACGTTCTCACGACCCCGATCACGTGGGAGGACGGTTATGTCATCCCGCCGACCGCTCCGGGGCTCGGGGTCGAACTCGACGAAGCGGTCGCCGCCGCGCACCCCTACACCGGAACCGGGACCCACCTGGTGGCCGCCGACGTCCCGATCGACGAGGCCGACGCCTCCCGCTCCTGAAGCCGCCGGGCCGCCACCCAACCTTCAACCCGAGGTTTACTCTGACCCCAAATCCCCAAACGGGGTCAGACCCCAAACCCCCAAACGGGGTCAGACCCCAGACCCGTAAACGGGGTCAGACCCCAAACCCCCAAACGGGGTCAGACCCCGCGAGACCGCGAGACTGAGCGTGTCGACTATCTGACTGCTCAGGTCGAGCCGAAAGCGGTCGATTGTTGAGTACGTCACGGTGCTCGCTACACTGGATGTCGAGCCAAAGAGGCTCAGGTGGATGACGAAGCCCGGCATTGCCTGGCGATGCGCTGCGCCGGTCCTAGCGGCCGGGCCGAGCAACGCCGACATGCCCGGGGGGAACACTGTGATTGCGCAGTCGCCTCCCGCATTCCAGGGCTCTGGCGCCACCGATACGACGTTCCAGGCACCGATCTGGATTGCCCGCCGCACCGACCGTCGGCGGGTTGAGGAGAAGCCGTTACTTCCAAGCGCACACCGGGTCCAACCCCGGCCGAGTTCGAGCGTCTGGTGCAAGCGCACCTGGACGAACGGGCGACCGATGGGCAAATCGAACGCCTACGCGCCGATCAAGCCGCGTGGGTCGAGAGCTTGTTTCGTCGACTGGACGACACCGAAGATGCCATCGACCGCGCCCGCAAAGAGGTCCGCGGTCCGGCTCGGGCCAACATCCTCGACGATCTCGACGCCGAAGCAAACCGCATCGACGATGTCATCACCGAACTGATCGGACCCCCTTCCGAACCACAGCCCAAACCCGAACCGGTGCTCGAGGTGGGCGAGAAACAGCTCCAGCTCTCCTGGGTCGAGGGCCGACTGGTGGCGTGGGGCGCCGGGCTCAACACCGAACCCGACACGCTCGACGAACTGGCCGAACGCCTCAAGGCTCACGGTGGCGGCGCGATCGACTGGGAACCCCGCGACGAAGTCGAATTACCGGGCAAGCGCTCGGCACCGACGGTTGGCGCTCCCCTGCAAGCGACGCTCGGTTGGGTCGCATCGCTCAGCTCCGACGATCAGCCGGAGCCGCTGAGCGCCAGCGCTCGTTTCATGGGCGTGGTAGCGGCGATGGCGGTCGACTTCGTTGCGCAAGGCAAGATCGTCCCGCAGCTGCTGCAATTCAAAGGCGGCCGCAAGGGGCAAGGCGGCACCTCGACCTTCCACGTCCGCTGGGAACCGGCCCTGCTCGATCCCGAAACGCTCACCGGCTTGATCGCGGCGACCCCCGGCGCCGCGATGGCCTGCCTCCAGCAGCAAGACCGAACCCGCTTCGTCAACACGGTGTTGGCCGACTTCACCGATGCCATCGTCCGCACGGCGGCGAGCCAGCTCGAGGTTCCGGCGGCGCCGCCCGATGCCCGCACGCGCGCCGACGTCGGCGAAACGCTGCTCTGCCGCCTCGACGGCACCGCTTTCCGAGCACCAACCAAGATCGGCACCGACATCTCCCGCAAGCTCGGGCAGTGGGCCCAGTCCCTGTCGGGCACCGCCAAGCTCCGGCTGGTGATCCAACTCGATCCCCCCGACGACATCGGGGCGTGGCACGCCAAGGTGCTGGCCCCGGCCGACAAAGGCGCGCTCGAACCGGTCGAGGTCGCGATGACCACCGCGTCCAAGTCCAAGGGCGCCGAGGTCAAGCGCCAGCTGTCCCGACTCGAACGTCTTTTCCCACCGCTGCTGCGGCCCGGTGGTCGCCGCCGCGGTGAGGTCATCCTGTCCCAGGACGAAGCGTGGCAGCTCATGGCCGAGGAAGGCGAGCTCCTGCTCGCGGCCGGCTACGACGTGCGGGTTCCTCCGCTGTCGAAGAAGAAGCCCACCCCTTCGCTTCGCCTCAATTCCGAGACCAGCGACTCCGTCGTCGGCGCTCGCCAGCTGGCCAACGTGTCCTGGTCAGCGGTTTTCGACGACATCGAGCTCACCGCCGCGGAGATCGCCGAGTTGGCCGCCGAAGCCCGCCCATTGGTGCAGTCGCACGGCACCTGGATCGAACTCGACAAGGTCGATCTCGCCGCCGCCGCGGCGGCTCTGGCCGAACGAGCCGACACGACCAAGCTCACCGGCGCCGACATGTTGCGCCACGCGCTGGGCCTCGAGGGCAATCCGCTCGGCGGCGGGATCTCGATCGTGGGCGACGGCTGGGCGGCCGATCTCCTGCGCAGCGTCGCCGAACTGCCCGAACACCCCGAGACCAAACCCGAGTTCTTCGAGGGCGAACTGCGCAGCTACCAGGCCGACGCCTTGGCCTGGATGCTCTTCCTGGACCAAGCCGGTCTGGGCGGATGCCTGGCCCTCGACATGGGCCTCGGAAAGACCCCGACCGCGTTGGCCGCCTTTGCCCTCACCCGCGAGCACGGCCCGGGCCTCGTCGTCGCACCCCCGGCCGTGGTGGGCAACTGGGCCGCCGAAGCGACGAAGTTCACGCCGGATCTCGAGGTGCTGGTGCATCACGGTGCCAACCGATCGAAGGGCGCCAAGCTGAAGGCCGCGGTCCGCAAGGCCGACCTGATCATCACCACGTACGGCACCGCCGTTCGCGACATCGACGAGCTCGAGAAGATCGAGTGGGGCAAGGTGGTGCTCGATGAAGCCCAGGCGATCAAGAACCCGGCCGCCGACACCTCTCAGCAACTTCGCCGGCTCGAGGCCCGAACTCGGGTGGCCCTCACCGGCACTCCGATCGAGAACGGCCTCGGCGATCTGTGGTCGATCATGGATTGGGCCAACCCAGGCCTGCTCGGGCCCCGCGCTTCGTTCATCGCCCAGCTCACACCGGACACGAAGTCCAAGAAGCGAAGTGGCGACGAAGCCCTCAAGACCCTCAACGGCATCCTGGTGTACCGCCGCACCAAGGCCGAACCGGCCATTGCGGCCGAGCTCCCCGATCGCATCGACGAACTCGATCACTGCGCGATGACCCCCGAGCAGATCGGCCTCTATCAGGCGGTGATCGACAGCCTGGTGGTCAAGACGGAAGCATCCGACGAAGGCTCGCCCGAGCGCAAGGGCGCAGTGCTGGCCGCCATCACCGCGCTGAAGCAGATCTGCAACCACCCGGTCAACTATCGGGCCGACGAAACCGACGAGATCCTCCTCGACGGCCGGTCCGGCAAACTCGATCGTCTGAACGAGATCCTCGAGAACGTGTTCGCGGCCGACGAGCGGGTGCTGATCTTCACGCACTTCGCGAGCTGGGGCGAGACCCTCGCCGGCTACCTCACCGACCGGTATCAACTCCCGGTTGCGTGCTACCACGGCGGCTTGTCGCGAGGTGCTCGCGACAAGCTGGTCGACCATTTCCAGAAGGGCAAGGGCGCCGGCGCGATGGTGCTTTCCCTCAAGGCCGGCGGCACCGGGCTCAACCTGACGGCGGCCAACCACGTCGTGCTGTACGACCGCTGGTGGAACCCGGCCGTCGAGGATCAAGCCCGCGACCGGGTCTGGCGCATCGGTCAGAAGAACACCGTCATCTGCCACCGGTTGATTTGTCCCGGCACCGTCGACGAACGGGTCGAGGAGGTCGTCGCCGGCAAACGCCAGATCGCAAACCTGGTGCTGCCCAAGTCCAGCTCGATCGGCGATCTCGATGCTGATCAGCTCCAGCAGGCCTTGGGTATCGATCCCGACGCCCTCCTCACCGCTGAGGTCGAAGCCGTAACGGCCGACCCTGATCCTGACCCCGCGCCGGTCCCGGCCTAGCGAGCGAACGATGAACGACAACCCTAACCGCAAGAACCCCAATGCCAGGAACGGGAATGCCAAGAACAGCAACGGCAAGAACCCGAATGCCAAGAACCCGAATGTGAAGGCCAGTGGCGGCAAGAACCCGAACGGCAAGGCGGGCGGCAAGAAGCGGTCACGGCCCAAGAATCGCGGTCGGAAGAAGTCGGCCCGGTTCGATCCGGTCAAGTTCTGGGGCGATGTCGAAGCCCTGCCCGAGCCGCCCCGATCGGTCGTGACGGCCTCCGATCCCTACGCCATCGTGCAATCGCTCGGCCGCGCACCGATTCCCGGCCACGAAAACGCCTCCGAGCACTACTTCCGGTTGGTCTACGAGCGGGCCGCGTCGTTGGCCTTCGTGCTGGCCGCCGCCGGCGGCCT